>JAGLWX010000174.1 GCA_023133185.1 Fidelibacterota bacterium | reverse complement strand
AATGGCTTATTCGGATTGAAAGCCCTCATGAAATTGGGTGGGCTTGACGTCACAGCCATCGCCAGCGTGGAAAAGGGTAAGAAAGAAAAATTGAGTGTGGACGGCGGCGCTCAACAAACCAGCAACTCCATCAAAGATTATGAATACCGCCGAAATCTCTATTACTTCCTCGATTACGATTTTCGCAGCACTTTCTATAAAGGATTCTTAGATAATGGAGGGCGCTTCAATTATGATGAAAACCTCATTATTGCTGATCTGGAAGTATATAAATCCATTAACATAGAAACCGCCGGCAGTGTATATGGATATGCTCATGTAGATCCAGGAGATCCTGAAAATGCCGACAGTGTTTATATGGAACAGCGTGTATTCAAAAGACTTGAGTTAGATCAGGAATATATTGCTAATTTGAACCTTGGATTTATCCGTTTGTCAACCCTGGTACAGGAAAGCGAAGTTCTTGCTGTCACATATCGGGTTGTTGACGCCGGCGGGAACACTGTTTCTAATAAAGAATACGGTGATTGGGATCGACCATTATCGGACACTACCGACATTATCTTAAAGTTGATCAAGCCCCAGCAAATGATTCCCAGCCACCCCTGCTGGGATCTGGAATTTAAAAACATATATTCTCTTGGCACCTCCGGCATCAACCCTGAAGGATTTGATCTCAGCATAGTATATATTCACGGTCAAACCGGTGATGAAGAGCGTGATCCGCAGGACGGCGTCAACTTCCTGGTGAAATTTGGGTTGGATTTGAAAGATAAAAACGGGAATCCAACTCCGGATGATATTATTGATCTCGATAATCCATCGATCATTAATATGCAGCTGGGCGAACTCTGGCTTCCATTCTTGCGTCCGTTCCAATTCAAAGAAAACGATGAAACCGGTAGATACAATTCTAATCTAAGCGATCTATATAACTGTTCCGCAATGTACGACAGTAACCGAACCCGTCTTAGTGATATCACGTCAGATTCAAAATTCAAGATCGTTTTCAAATACGAAAACCGCAGTTCAATGATCAACCTCGGTCCCATGGTTATCGAAGGCAGTGAATCCGTCAACCTGGGCAGCGAAACTCTTACACGGGGCGTCGATTACACCATCGATTATTTCACCGGAACCCTCACGCTTCTTCGCCAGGACGCTCTGAACCCGGATGCAAATCTGGATATCAAGTACGAACGCAACCAATTTTTCCAGCTGGATAAAAAGACCATATTAGGAACCCGGGCTCAATATGATTTCGGTGAAAACTCTTTTATTGGCGGTACGGCTCTCTATTTCAGCAAATCAGTTGTTGACGAAAAAGTCGATGTCGGTTATGAACCGATGCAAAATTTTGTCTGGGACTTGAACGGACGTTTTAATAAAGATTTGCGCTTCCTGACTCGTGCGGTAAACTGGCTGCCGTTAATTGAAACGGACAAGCTGTCCAGGATAACATTTGAAGGCGAAATCGCCAGGGTTAATCCCAATCCCAACACTATCAGCAACGATGATACCGGCGATCCAAACGGGGTCGGGTTCATTGATGATTTCGAGGGCTCCAAGCGTATTACATCGCCTCCGATCATGCAGCGGTACTGGGCACGTTCAGCGACGCCACTTGGCAAAACTGAAAATCAACGGGGTTTTATGTTCTGGTACAATCCTTTTGGCGGTGTACCAACCAAAAACATCTGGCCAAATAAAGAGGTCAGCACCCGTGCTCAAAACAATATCACCGAAATCATGGTTATGGCGCTCGATCCCGATTGGTCAATTGCCGTGACAGACGGCGTCATTCCCAAGGAAGAAGCATGGGGCGGGATTACCTACTACTTCCCTACAAGCTATTATGATCAATCCAAAACAAAATTTCTCGAAATCTGGGTTCGGGGAAACTCCGGACAACTTCATGTTGACCTGGGACAGATCAGCGAGGATCAAATACCGAACAGAAAACTGGATACCGAAGACAAACCGGAAGCCGGATTTACCTTGGGAAACGACCTGCTTGATGATGGTGAAGATACCGGTATTGATGGATTATTTGATGAAGATGAATTCATCGAAACTCTTAGTTACGGAACCCTTATTTATGGCGATTCACTATTAAACGAATATAAGCGCAGTCCTTCAGACCCAAACAGCGACAACTGGAAATGGAGTGAAGGTTCTTTAGACTATCGTCAAATTAATGGCACAGAAAACAGTAAGAAGGACGCCAGCGGATATATACCGGATACGGAAGATTTGAACCGGAATTATGTTGTAGATCTTTTAAATGATTACTATACGATCGACTTTTCACTCGACGAAAACATTGATAATGATTATATCGCCGGGCGCACCAAATATTGGAAATTATACCGTATCCCTCTTTCTGAATTTAAGAAAGTCCTCAGCGATGGCGATGTTAGCTGGCAAACAATTGAAGCTTGCCGGCTCTGGATGGACGGCGTCGCCCGGGAAGATACGGTCATGATCGCCAAAATCGAAATGGTGGGCAATGAATGGGAAGAACTGGGCGTTGCACCGGAAGAGGGCAGCGATTATATTAAGAAAGAGAATGCTTTCGCGGTGAGCGTTATCAATTCTGAAGATAATCCCGATACGTACAAAGCCCCCAAAGGCGTTCAGGGTGAGTATGACCGGATCAATGAAATCCGCATGAAAGAACAGTCGCTGGTGCTTTGGTTTGATGGAAGCGAAGGCATCAAACCGGGAGAAATAGCGGCGGCGAAAAAAGTATTGCGGGAAGAGGCAAGTTTTATTACATATAAGAAGATGAAACTCTATATCAACGGACATAACATTCACACCCGCACAAAATATTTCCGCGAGGGCGAAAAAACTCCGCTCCAATTTTTCGTACGATTTGGTCGCGGTGGTCAAAATCCCCAGTTTTACGAATACCGGCAACCTATTTATCCCGATTGGGACAAAAAGAACTATATGGAAATCGATCTTGATTTTCTCACCAGTCTGAAAAGCTACAACAGCGAAGACGAATTTACTGGAAATAAAGAGGATCCCAAACAACTTCGCATTACACGAAATGATAAAGGGGAAATCATCCAGCGGCGATATAAGGAAGTGAAAAACGGTGAATACACCGGCAAGGAAATAATTATTCACGGCGCCCCGGCGCTTTCCCGCATTCAACAATTAGAGATCGGCGTCATTAACCAGAGATATGCGCTGGATGATTTTGATGAAAACGCGCCGTTGCCAAGATACGATAACACTATCTTCGGCGAGGTCTGGCTCGATGAATTGCGCCTATCTGAAGTTCGCCGCGATCCGGGCGTGGCTTACCGGAGCAAAATGTCGCTTACTGTTGCCGACCTGATGAAATTTGACCTTGGCATTAACCGCAAAGACGCCGATTTCCATACCGTAGAACAGCGTCCCAGCCTGCAGCCCTCCGGATTAAACACCAGTCGCAACATTACCGCCCGCGGTAGTATTTCACTTGATAAACTGACACCGGCTAGCTGGGGATTAAGACTGCCGGTTTCAGGATCGTTCTCCAACAAAGTCAGCGCTCCCAAGTATGTCCCCGGCACCGACATTCTCACAGGAGACAGCGCTCCGGATAGTATTTTAAATCTCTCGGAATCCTACGGTATCAATACATCTTTCGGTAAACGGGGCTCCGATTTCTGGTTGACAAAATATACTATTGACCAAATCAAAGTTCAGTTTAACGCTCAATGGTCGAAAAGCTCATCCGTTCAGGTCAAAAAACGAGAATCCCAGACCTATAAGGGAAATTTGTCATATAAAATCCCCTTTGGCCGCGATAATTATATTCAGCCCTTTAAATGGATGCAAAACGTGCCGGTTCTGGGTGACAAACTGGGTGATTTTCGATGGTACTATACCCCCAGCAGTCTGGATTTTTCCATGGACGCCGGCGAAAGTAAATCCATCAAAGTCCCGCGTCTTTCGGAAAGCCAGGCAACCGAGACACATGACTTTGGTTTGAACCGATCCATCACAGGCGCTTATAAAGTATTCGACAATCTGAGTGTTAATTATTCCCGAAAGATGAAAAACAGCATGATCGATTTTCGAAACGATAAACTGCGAGCCGTCAAAGAACTCAACCCCGGTATTCCAATTAATGTTACCGAAAGTTACTCGGCGGCATATTCACTCAAACTATTCAGCTGGTTTGCACCGAGTATAAATTATAACGCCGGTTATAATTGGAGCGAACCGGTAAACAGCAACACCAAAAGTGTCGATCAATTAAATAACCAGTCGCGAATTTCCAGTTCTTTCAGCCTGGACCCCAAATTGATCCTGAAATCTTTCTATACTCCAAAATCCGCAAAATCATCAAGCCGTCCATCTTCCGGACGTTCAGGTAGCCGCCGCTCATCACGATCCCGGTCGGAAACACCGGAAACACCGGAAAAGAGCACAAAGGAAAACAAAAAAGAGATCAAGCTATTGGAGTATCTCTACAAAGCCCTGGATAAAATTAAGCCGATTCAAATCAGCTATTCCACAAGTCGCAACAACCGAAACCTGGGTCGTGTAGGAACCCCCGGTTTATTATACCGGACCGGTTTGTCATCGGATCCCGGACTGGAAATTCTGACAGATGAAGTTGGTTTAAACGTCAACAACCTTGCCACGAACTCCGACATCTCCATGCGTTCGGGCATTAAAGTGACAAAAAATATCAGCACTTCTTTGTCTTTCGGACAGAATATGTCCTGGGCTGAATCTCAGGGACAAAAGAGCCACAATCTTACCCGTGATTATATTACCTTTGATGAAAATGGCAAGGGCGGTATGCCCTTTCCGGGCTGGACGCTCAGTTGGAGCCAGATTGAAAAAATAGGGTTCATATCGAAATTCTTTAAAAAATTATCCCTCGACCACGGCTTCTCCGGCAAGGAAGCGGTAGTTTACCGAAACGGTGAAAAACAAAATTCCTCATATAAACTATATTTTTCACCTCTTATCGGCTTATCCATGCAGTTTAAAAACAATATCAATTCCAATATCCGCATGACCCAGGGAAAAACAATCAATAACCAGGCGAACGGCGGCACAAGTATTGTCAACGAACAGAATATCAACGCATCTCTTAACTACCAGAAAAAAGGTGGTTTTACAATTCCGCTGCCCTTCCTGAAAGATAAACGGCTGGAAAATAGCATGAATTTTACAATGAATTTCGATTACAGTTCTTCGAAGACCCGCGGCAGAAATACGGCGGATGCAAAATTCACCGTACAACAAGAAAACAAAAATTGGAAAATCGAACCGCGCATCAGTTACTCCTTTACAAAGAAGGTTACCGGTGGATTGTTTTATTCCTACGGTGAAAGCTTTAACCGCCGAACCGGCAAGCGGATCAACCGGAATGGCGGGTTTGATGTCAACATAGCCATCCGAGGATAATAGGTCCGTGGTCTGCAATCCGTGGTCGGTGAACAATGATTCTTTGAGATCAAAAATGGTGCAATAAATTATGTATATTAAATCAGCAAAAGATTTAGATATTTATAAGTTGGCATACGAACAGGCTATGGATATTTATTTCTTATCAAAGAAATTTCCGAATACAGATGTTGGGAAACATGATAAATAAAGCGGATGTGTTTTGCAATAAATAACAACTTATGAATATGCTATGGTTGTTTTACTGACTATGAGCCACAGACAACGAGTACGAAATTACCCCCTCTAAACAAGAAGGAACCATATGTATAAATATTTTTTGATAATCCTTATATCGTTGCTATCGATCTACAATTGTGGAGATCAATATCTCGCTTTTGATGGAGACACGGCTTACCAATATCTAATAGAACAGTGCGATATTGGCTACCGTCATCCGGGATCGCCGGGACATTCCGAAGCAATTGTCTATTACACAGCCTTTTTCTCGCCTTTATCGGACACAATTATCCAACAAACTTTTGAACAGGATATTCCGCAAGATAACGTCACTTTCACATTGACCAATATTATTGCAGGATTTCATCTCGACGCCGGAAATCCATTATTGATCGGTGCTCACTGGGATACGCGCCCGCGCGCTGATCGCGATCCGGACATAAGGAAACGCAAACAACCGATTTTAGGAGCCAACGACGGCGCCAGCGGGATCGCCGTGCTGATGCATCTGGCTGAACATTTATCCCGGCAAAGTCCGAGCAGAACCGTCTATCTGGTGTTGTTTGACGGTGAAGATTATGGTTATTCCGGATCACTGGAATATTACTGTATGGGATCCGAGTATTTTGCAAAACATTTACCGATTCCCAAACCAACCGAAGCGATCATTATCGATATGATCGGCGATAAGGAGTTGACCATTCCCATCGAGCGAACATCCCACCAAAGCCATCCCGAGCTGATAAAGCAATTGTGGAACATTGCAAAAAAACGAAACTTCACCGAATTTCAGCACCGGTTCGGTGGCTATATTCATGATGATCACGTCATGTTAATCCGGCATGCCGGTATTCCCTCTGTCGATCTCATCGACTTCGAATATCCGAACCGCTATCAGAATTTCTGGCATACGACAATGGATACGCCCGACAAATGCAGTCCCCGTAGCCTGCTCGTAGTCGGACAGGTATTGTACGATTATATCTATACTTCAAGCATCGATAAACAATGAACCGTACGCCCGCTAAATGGCTGAAATATCATTTCCGGAAAGGCGGATATGATCACGAATCCCTGATGGCTATGATCGGTGAACTATCCTGCCTTGGTATGATCGAACAGGACAAAAGCTTTGACGCATTTTTCAATCTTTCCGAATCGGAAGCAATCGCAAAGAAAATACGGGAGATAACAGAATTATTCCCCGGATCTCCGCCGCATTACGAAACGGAAATCATCGCCAACCAGGACTGGCATCTAAACTGGCAGGAACATTTCCAGCTTATTCAAATCAGCCCGAATATTGCGATATATCCTTACTGGAAAACATATAAAGGCTCCGAAGCTATCCGGATTGCTATTAAACCGGGAATGGCATTTGGCACCGGAAACCATTCAACAACCCAAATGGCGCTGCTCATGATGGAAAAATACCTTAAACCCGGCATGACCGTTCTGGACGCCGGCTGCGGAAACGGTATTCTGACAATTGCCGCGTTAAAGATGGGCGCACAATTCGTACAGGCGTGGGACATTGATCCGTTTGTCGAGGATAATTTCCGCGAACACCTGGAAATAAATCATATTCATGACCGTTATAGCCTAACGATTGGCGATATCATAAAACATGATAATTTTAGCGTTGACCTGGTACTCAGTAATATTGAAAGGAAACCAAATTTAGCTCTTCTTGCTAACATACAAAACTACGGTAAAATACCTCCCTGCATTTTTAGCGGCATTTTAAAAGATGAATATGACATATTTAAGATGAATGTACTAAATTACGGCTTGATTTTAGACGATGAGATGTTTCAAGACGAATGGGCAGCGCTGGCAGTAAGATAACATGAAAAAGTTTTTGTATATATTCCCGATTCTGTTTATGATAATGGTGTCCTGTATCGACAACGGACAGAAGACGGCTCCGTCTTCCGATCCTGTTATCGAATCCGTGACCCTGAATTATTCCCAGTTGAACAAAACTCTATTCATTTCGGCGGAAGTCACCGATCCACAGGGGTGGGAAACCATCGACTCTGTGGTGTTTTATCTATATCGCAAAGATTCGGTTGATTCGGTAGAGGAGCCCCTGTTCCGCGCCGGACAGCTGGTAGATATCGGTCCGCCTCTGGATATTATCAACCGGGATAATGTTTATTCTTATCTCATCGATTCCACAACACTTGCGGATAATGATGGCTATTACCGGGTTACCGTTCAAGCTTTTGACAGCGACGGAAATTCCAGCGATATCGAAACCAAATCTGAGTTGGTTGCTCCGAACAGTCCGCCGGAAATATTTCCGCTGTATGTGTCTGACAGCTTTGAAAAAGGAGATACGCTAATTTTTAAATTGAGGATTACAGACCAGCAAGGTTCCCAAGATATTGCTTCGGTAACATATTCCGTTTTTCGACCGGACGATGAATTTATATCAGACCCCTCTTTCTATCTGAGCGATGCCGGGCCAGCCGGTGGTTACGGCGATCAATATGCGAACGACGGAGTTTATACTGTTTATCAACCATCAAATCCCAATAGTGAATTGCAGGGACTATACATCTTTTACTTCGTTGCAAAAGACATTCACGGCGCTACCAGCGATACTTTAAAAGAATCGGTAATGAATCCGGGTGTAATTCTGACTTCACCTAATTATGCCGATACATTATATACAACTCACACTTACCGAATCGAATGGGAAAGCGCCTATATTAGCAGCTTAAAAATAGAATATACCACCAACGCCAACGCCGGCACGCCAAGTTATAAGAACATTACAACTGTTACCGCCTCCACCGGTTACTACGACTGGGAAGTGCCGTATTCCACATCATCACATTGTAAGGTTCGCATTTCAGATCCGGCATATCCAAACAGATACGACGTCAGCGATAACGAATTTCAGATTATACCATGACAAAACAACGAAGAATACTTATATCTATAATATTTCTTATATCGGTCGCTTACGGACAGGCTTTCCGGTTATCCAAACCTACGATAGACGATCCGGAAAATGTCTATGAGGGACTTGCCAGCAACGGCGTAACCCAGATCGCCATGCAGGAAGATACAACCATTACCTGGTTCGCGACAGGTGGCGGTCTCAGTAAAACAGCCGATTTCGGCAAATCGTTCTCCAGTTACTATATTGGCGACTTAAATATGCCCCGTGGCGGAATTTCCGCGCTTGCCACACTGGATTCGATAATATGGGTAGCCGGCGTTTTTGATTCCACTACAGTTTTAGGTTCACAGCAAACCGGCGGCGGTCTTTCATATTCAAAAGATCATGGCGAAACATGGACATTTGTTCCGCAGCCAATCGACGAATCAGATGATGATTACGAAGTCTGGGGCGGCGATACTATTGAATTTCTCCCGGTCGTTACTTCGGTAAATAACACGACATGGGATATTTCACTCTGTAGAATTGACGACGATTCTATTTTTATATATATCACCAGCTGGGCCGGCGGAATACGCCGCAGCCGGGATTTTGGCGCTACATGGAAACGTCTTCCCCTCCCAAGTGACGACGATGACATGCTCATTTGCGGCGAAGAAATAGATTACGAGATCAACCCTCGTGATCCGCCGGAAGGGAATCATAACCATAAAGGTTTCAGCGTGCTTGCTTATGGCGACACTGTCTGGGTCGGCACCGCAAATGGTATAAACTTAGGTCTAGTCGAATCCGATGACTGTATTCGCTGGCGACATTATAATGCTCAGAACTCAAACCTTGCCGGAAATTTTATAATTGCGCTGGGCAGACAACTCTGGCGGGGTGATGAAACCATCTGGGTAGCCGCCCTGACCGCCGAAGGCGCCGGAGAAACACGGGCTGCCTGTAAAACCACTGATGGCGGTTTAACCTGGTCCCGCACATTGGTTGGCGAACGTATCTATAATTTTGCATTTAAAGATTCAATCGTTTACGCCTGTACAGAGCAAGGACTTTTCAAATCCATCGACGGGGACAACTGGGCGCTATACAAGCCGATGGTTGACGAAGAAAGCAACAGCTACATATTTTCACACGACGTTTACGCTGCCGGATTTGACACGCGTGAAGGCGTAGCGTACTTATGGTTGGGTACATCCGACGGTATCGCAAAAACGGCAGATGACGGAATCTGCTGGACAATTTTTCGCAAGTCTCTGTCCACATCTTTACCAAGCCAACCGGCAATTTACGCTTATCCCAATCCTTTTGCTCCATCCATTCATAATGTTCTTAATGGCGATGGTCATGTCAGAGTACAATATTTCCTTGAAAATCCGGCAACCGTGTCTCTGGAAATATATGATTTTGCTATGGATCTTGTGTATGAGAGCGAACATCATCATATCATCCATATCGGCGACAACAGCATCACGTGGAACGGACGGAACAGCGCCGGAGACCTGGTGGCAAACGGCACCTACTTTTGCAAATTGACTAAAAAAGAAGAGGATAAAGAGAAGTCCTACTGGACAAAACTGATTGTTGTCAAATAATAGTCTATGAAATCATTCAAATTTATAATATTGATTCTGTTTACATCCATTTCATTGGCTTTTGCCTCTACCGGCGACAATGCCGGATATGCGGGCTCTTATTTACGTATGGGACTTGGCGCGCGAGCGCTGGGAATGGGCAACTCCGGTGTTGCCGACAGCGAAAACGGATTCGCGGCATATTACAATCCCGCCGCATTATCATATTTGTCCGAGCGCCATCTATCGCTTACTTACTATTTTCTAAGCCTTGATCGTCAGCTGCATTATGTCGGAATCGCCCTGCCGCTAAAACCCAGCGCCGGAATTTCAATAGCATGGATGCATGCCGGCGTCAACGACATCCAGGGACGCAATTTTTCCGGTGAGCCTGATGAAATATACGAAACCGGGGAAAACGCGTTTATACTTTCATTTTCCAACGCCTTTCACCGCCGTCTCTCAGTAGGGTTAAACTTCAAAATACTCAGTCACAATATGTTAGGAATAACCGGCAGCGGATTGGGGTTTGACATCGGCGTAATGATAAAACCTTTTGATCGGGTTATTGTTGGCGTTCAACTAAAAGATATCGGCGCCAGTTACAACTGGAATACTCAAGAATTATTTAACGAAAAAGGTGGAAATTACACCGATGTGTTTCCTCAAATTTTGAAAATTGGCGTAGCATACAAACAAAATAATTTGTTTACCTTTAGCGGGGATGTGGAAATTTCCGACAAAAACGATTATCGCGTACACTTTGGCGGCGAATACCTGGTCAGCGATATCCTTTATATTCGCATGGGAATGGATAATATTCACCCGACATTCGGCGCCGGACTGGCATATGGTTTTATAAAAAACATCAAAACTCACATTGACTACAGCGCCCTTATCGGTTTAGCCGGAGAAGGCAGCACCCATGTATTCTCTTGGGAATTCAAATTTTAGGTAAATAAAATGAATAAAATTAACGTCGCCATCTCAGGAATTCTGCTTATACTCAGCACGGCAAACGCCGAAATTCAGAATACCGGTATGGCATTCTTAAAAATACCATCCTCCGCTCAATCGGCAGCAACTATGACAGTATTTTCTCAAGCCGGTCAATCTCCTCTGGCAATATTTGAAAACCCGGTTGGCATTCGTTCAGAACAAACCGCTCTTGCTCAGTCTCACCACTTCTGGGTTGCCGACGTCAGCATTGATGCAATGGCTTTATCAATTCCACTCAAAAACTCTTCGCTGGGATTCGGCTTGAATTATGTGCGCATTCCGGGAGTCGAAGTTCGCGACTATCCTACCGATGAACCGGCGGCGAATATCGAGCCTCAATACATGGCTATTGCAGCGGGATATTGTTGGTCACCCATAAAAAAAATTGACATCGGCGGCACGGTAAAATATTTATATGAACATCTCTATACGCATACCGGTAAGGGCGTCGCTTTTGATCTGGCCGGGCGCTGGCGCGCTCCGAGCATGTTGGATGTGACAATATCTCTTCAAAATATGGGGTTTCTGGATGTCGCTAATGATAACAATCGTCTGCCAATGACGCTTACTATCGGCATTGTGCGACCGGAACTTTTTGTAGGCGATTCCTTCAACAGCTCAATCGGATTGAATTTTGGTTCCAATTTAATCACCGGCGATGCAAAAGCCCAGGTTGGCGCCGAAATATGTTACCGCGATTTGCTTACATTGCGGGGCGGCTTTGAACATATCGGAACAATAAACCGGGGAGCGCTTGGTTTTGGTATCCGCATTAACCGGCTTGGTGTTGACTACGCGTTTATATTCATGCCGGAAGGTTTTAACCATCCCCATCTTATTACTTTGTCTTATTATCCGGGATAGTAAAATACATCAACTTATTTCTTATATATCAAAAAGGAGCGTTTACCGCCCCTTTTAAAAAACTATAATTGTAGATACCCGCTAATACATCAGCCCGCCGTATTTACACTCGAACTAAATGATTAATTCGATTGCAGCTTGAAAATAACAGGGATAGAAATATATACGCCGACGTTTCTGTCGCGCTGCTTTGCCGGTTTAAATCTTGTCATTTTGATCGCGTCGATTGCGGCTTCATCCAGACCGGTATTTGGAACGCCTTTCAGTACCACACAATCCGTCACTTTACCAAATTCATTTACGAATGCCTGTATGACTACCGTACCTTCGATTCCGGCTTCCTGGGCAATCTCAGGATAGACAACATTTCTCTGAATAGCGGAGAATCCGCCTATGGGCTCCGGGGCTTCATCATAAGGTATAAACCTCACACGCGGTCCCCCTTCATCTTCCGGTGGAGGAGGCGGTGCGTCCCATGCTTCGTAGCTGGATATATCGGTACTCATTTCAATTGTAACATCATCTAATAGATCATCATCCTCCACTTCAATGGGAATAGATGGTCTTGACGGTGGTTTTGCCGCTTCGATCTGTTGTTCAATTACCGGAATATCAATTGTTTCAATTTCAATCCGGATCTCCGTTTGAGTGCGTTCTCCTCCTCCCGATCTGGGTACGGAAGAAAACATAATAATCATCGCTATCAGCGTAAAAATCAGACTCACTCTTAGTACCAGCGGATATTTTAATTTAAGACTTACTTCAGGGTTTTGTCTTAGAATCATTTTTATTCCTTAAATTGCTCTTGTAGAATAATTCACAGCCAATGCGTCCGCCAGTCGCAGCTCCTTATGGATTTTACATATCAAATCCATATACACCAGTTCATCGGATCGGAGCGATACAATCAGCTGAGGATCAGCGGTTCTTTTTTCATACATAATATTCCGGATACTTTGCACCTGATATAGTTTGTCGTCAATTGAGACTAACCCCTCTTTGGAAACCCATATATAGGTCACGTGAACTCTCGATTCCAGCTTCTCGATCTGTTTTGCCTTGGGCATGACAATATTCAAGCCTTCATGCGTTCTAAGAACTGAAGAAACCATGAAGAAAAAGATCAGCATGAAAATGATATCCGGCATCGCAGTAGTAGGAATCGAAATTTTCATTTGGGGTTTTTTCTTGAATTCCATCCTTTACTCCTTATTCTGCAATAGATATCACACGGGTGTTCGCCTGTTTTAACTGATCCAGAACCTCAATATAGACTTTATATTTTGTGCGAGGATGTGATTTAACTGAAAAAACCATTTTGGGATTTTGGAGCTGAATGGTTTCAATCATTCCTTTGATCTCTTTGATGTCCACCTCTTTATCGTCCATCAAGACCGTGCCCCGCGGGTCGATCAGGATATTGGTAATATTTTTACTGGACATTTCGATCTCTCCGCCTTCGGCGGGCAGAACGATACCGATACCTTTATCCATGTCGATAGTCGTAGCAACCATAAAGAAGATAAGGATCAAAAAGGCTATATCCGCCATCGAACCCGACGGCATTTCAGCGTCACGTATGCCTTTTTTCTTTAGTAAGCTCATATGTAGCTCTTAGTCTTTCTTATATTCTTCACTTGCGATCGTGTCTATTAAGTTGATGGAACTCTCTTCCATATTTATAACAATACCATCAACGCGGGCAGTAAACAGGTTGTAGAGAATCTGAATAGTAATACCGACAATCAGACCAAATAATGTGGTCAGGAGCGCTTCGGAAATACCGGATGCGACGACAGCCGGAGAAATATTGTTGGCAGCGGCGATATCCTGAAACGCTTTAACCATACCGGAAACAGTCCCGGCAAATCCAAGCATCGGCGCTACGGTGATAACGGTTGCCAGCCAGATCATACCTTTTTCAAGGAATGCCATTTCGACGGAACCGGCATTTTCGATCGATTTTTCCACTACTTCAATACCCTGTTCAACACGAGATAGTCCTGCATGAAAAATTTCTGGAATCGGGCCGGGTGTTTCTTTACATACATTCAATGCGGCATCCACGCCATCTTCTTTCAATGCTTTGTTTAATTTCGGGATAAAGCGACTCGTGGCCAGAGATGCTTTTGTTAACGTGAATACTCTTTCCAAACAGATCATCAAACCGAAAACAAACAGGATTAAAATCGGCCACATAAAAGGGCCACCTTGGTTAAAAAGCTCAATTAACATTATATATTATCCTCCATTCTGTTATTCTCAAATTTGTTAAATTGCTGATTATTTTAAGCCAATATTTTATAAAAGTCAACATTATTATCGACGGGATAAAAGGTTTTATTCCCGGGCAACATATACCATTTTGCGCGCCTCTCCGAGGTATTGCATGGCTGCCTGCACCTGGTTGTCATATTGACGTATAACTTTGTAGTACTCGTCGTATCCCCAGAATTCACGGGCAAGTTCTGCTTTCATTAACAGCTTAAGATAATCCGAATCTTTTTTCAATTTTTCTATATTTACGTCAATCTCTTTTTCCTGAATTGCTTCAAGGAAGGATTCAAAGTCACCGTTACTAATTTCCACCTTTTCGAAAAATTTCTCTTTCCGGTTTCTGTACCGTTTATATTTTTCGGATGTACGGCTTGTATAATCAAACAGCACGCGTGACGGATGGCGCAACAGTTTGTATGTATCCTTGGATAAATCTCTCTCGAATTTAACATGATAATCCGGTGATATTCCGCCGCCGCCGTAAACAACCCGTCCTTTTTTAGTCTGGTATTGAGGACGAACCTT
The DNA here is from genome assembly GCA_023133185.1 of Fidelibacterota bacterium. Taxonomy (GTDB): domain Bacteria; phylum Fidelibacterota; class UBA2242; order UBA2242; family UBA2242; genus UBA9312. Next base: position 876 of record JAGLWX010000174.1, on the reverse strand, counting down.
AGCGGAGTCTTCTGCTGCAAGTAACGAATCCCTGTTTTCTTCTACAAATCCTTCGAAGTAGTCTGCCAATGTACCGTCGTATGGTCTCTGAATCAACCTGCCGCTTGGAGTATAATAGCGGGCAACGGTCATACGAATAGCGGAACCGTCTCTCAGTGGATACTGCCGTTGAACCAAACCCTTGCCAAAGCTCGTTTCACCAACAACCAGTCCGCGATCAAGATCCTGAACCGCACCGGCAACAATTTCACTGGCGCTGGCAGAGCCTCGGTTGATCAGAATTACAAGGGGCAGTTTGCTAAAACCATTGAATCGACCGGAATAAAATTCCTCATTAGCGCCCCGGATTCTGCCTTTTGTATAAACGATCATCTGTCTTCCGTCAATAAACATATCGGCAATCTCAACCGCTTGATCCATCAAGCCGCCGCTATTACCCCGCAGATCAAGAACAAGTTGTTTCATCCCTTCATCGCTGAGCCGTTTCATTGCATCGCGCACTTCTTTGGCGGTCGTTTTACTGAAACGGTTTACAAAAATATATCCTGTGCTATCATCCATTAGAGCGGCTGCCAACACACTATACAATGGAATCTCATCCCTGATAATTGTCACGTCGAAATCGTCGGCGCCCTGTCGGCGAATTGTAATAGTGACCGCAGATCCTTTCGGGCCACGTAATTTTTTTGAGACATTTTCACGTTTAATTTTATAGGCTGATTCACCTTCAATTTTCACAATCTTATCGCCAACCATCAAGCCGGCTTTTTCCGCCGGCGCTCCTGCCACAGGTGAAATGACTGTGATATAACCATCCAATACGTCAAACTCAATTCCGATACCTTCAAATTTTCCGGTAAATGCCTCATTGATATT
>JAGLWX010000173.1 GCA_023133185.1 Fidelibacterota bacterium | reverse complement strand
TGTAAGCTCCCTCCATAACTTCATCCCAATCCGGAACTTCAACATAATAATCATTGATAATGCTGATAATATCGTTTAAAACTTTTATTTTCAGAAACAGATCACTGCCGGACGCGGCTATCTTTCTTCCGAATGGTGAAATAATTAACAATACTATTATCAGAAGAATTACTGTTCCCGGAACAGTTACCCAACGAAATCTCTTCTTCACGTTTGCTTTCCTTTATTCATTTTTCGAATCTTCCTTGAGTATATCGGCTCAATATTTAAAAACCCACCTAAATTTGCAAAATTTCTATCAGTATAACACCTATTAAATCGAATTGTTTCAAGAATTAACGGATTTCAAAAAAGCACGGAAATATGCCGGCAAACCAGCTCCAGGTATTTTTTATCCTCCTCGCTATATGGATTGAGTTTATGCGAATCTATATCCAATTCAGCGACAAATCGATTGTCTTTAAATACCGGAACCACAATTTCCGAGCGCACGTCAATACTGCATGACAAATAGTTCGTTTGACCGGATACATCCTGAACGATAATGGTCTCCCGTTTTTCAGCTGCCTGACCGCAAATCCCTTTTCCATACGAAATACGGACATGCTCGGTTGGCGCTCCAACATAAGGACCGAGAACCAATTCATGTTTACCTCGTTCTGCCATGTAAAATCCTACCCAGTCGTAGTAGGGCACCGCATCCTTTAATAGTTGACAAATATTCAGCAGCTTTTCATCGCGTGTTTGAGATGACTGGATAATTCCCTGAACAGATTCAACATCAGGAAAACATTTTTTACTTCTAATATCTTTTCCTCTATTCTTCAAATTATATTTTAATAAATATTTTCTTCTTATATAAAATGTCTGCAATCAACCAGTACATGGCGATCAATGTAAGCGCAAAAAGCAGCGAGCCGTCAATCTGACTGCTTCCGGCGAGAGGAATAAAAATACTCGTGTATAACCAGGTTTTTAGAGTAACCAGGTTGCCGGTCGCATCGTGCCAGCGCGCCAGGTAAACTATTGTTTTAGCAACCAGCCCGGAAAGAACGAAAATGAACAGGGGGTTTGCGCCAAATACAACAAATGGTTTCGCCCAGGCTTTATAACCAAGTACATCAATAAATAATATCGCAATACCCAGAACAATCATCGCCAGACCGCCGGTATAAAGAACGTATGAACTTGTCCAGATGGGTTTTCCAATGGGAAAGAACAGGCCCCATAATAAACCACCAAGAGTAAATAACACACCTCTTCCAATCAGTTTCATTACAACTTTTTTCTGGTCCGGTTCGGATCTGATCATACTGCCTGTAAAATAGCCGAGAATAACAGTAACGATTGCCGGGATCGTACTGAGAAGCCCTTCAGGGTCAAAAGGCATACCGTATCCGTTGTACACATGATTTGCACCCATTATCCACAGATCAAAACGACGAGCCAGGGTGTTTTCAATTTCAAAACCGCCGGTTGCCGCTAGTAGAAGCCAGTAAAAAACCAGCATAATACCGGAAATCCAGGCGACTTTCTTTTTTTCCAGTGTAAGAACAAGCACTGAGGCGATTCCGTAGCATAATGCAATCCGCTGAAGAACACCAACAATTCTCAGCTTTGTAAAAATTTCCGCAAAACTATCCGCCGGTCGAAGCATATTCAAAACAAGACCGATAAGAAAAATCAGAAACGTACGTTTCAGAATCTTTTTGCCTGCTTCCGGGGTGAGTTTGTGACCAAACTTGGCAAAGGAAAACCACATGGCAACACCGACAATAAAAAGGAAGAATGGAAAAACCAGATCCGTGGGAGTACATCCAAACCACTTCGCATGACCGAGCGGAGCATAAATATGACTCCAACTGCCGGGATTGTTTACAGTAATCATAAAAGCAATGGTTGCCCCGCGAAACACATCCAGTGCAACCAACCGCTTCGATTTTTGCTCTGTCAATAATTCAGCCATCTTTTCCTCCGTTAACATTTTCCAAGATTTTTCAAGACCCCTTCCGCTGCAAAAATACCGGTCACCGCCGAATAAATAATACC
>JAGLWX010000172.1 GCA_023133185.1 Fidelibacterota bacterium | reverse complement strand
TTATCTTATGCCGGTTTAATATAATTCTGAATCAGGACAATATATTTGGTCTAATGATCATTCTCCTGTAAATATTTTATATTTTAATCCTTTTGTAAATGTTGAGTGGAAATATTTCGCGTTTGGAATAGGAGGAGCGATAGTTCCAAAATTCAAAAATATCACTATAGATGGTGGTTTAGGAAGTTTGTATTTAAGGTTAGGAAATCTTCAATCAATTTATATTGATGTATCAATGTTACATACACCACCTATATTTACGGGGAGTTGTTTTAAAGCAGGTCTTGGCTTTCGTTTAAATGATAAAAACATGTGTTGGATAGGAACCGGGTATATACCATATGAGTATCCTGGATTAATATTAAAGACGGAGTATAAAGTTCGACAACGACTACACATAAACTCGTTGTTATATTATGGTCAAAACAGAGGTGTCTCTGAGGGAGGAGTTAGTTTTGGACTAACATATGGATTAAAGAAAAAGAATAAATAACGAAGGTATGAAAAAAGTCTAACCATCCGCCGCAGCCAATACCGAGAGATGTTCTATGAATTTGAAGATTGGGGAGCTTTGGGAAGGTTTGAAAAGGAATAAAAAGAATACGGTTTTCCGTTCGGCGTGGCTGAGCAGTTGATCGTTAGGACAATAAAGGAGGCGCAAAAATTAATAAGATATATATTTACATTGTGACCTGTGTTTTTTGTATTAGTTTTCTTTTTGTACATAATTGCGAAAATGAAGATGTAAATGAAATGAATAATGAATTTTATCCCGATCTCGGTTTATTAGAAGAAGATAGTTTAGAAGCGTTTGATATATCCTTATTTATGGATGAGTCGCTGCTTCCAAGTATAGAAACCTACGAATTTCAGTTGTATCATATTAATTATTTACGTCAAACTTGGGGAGATTCGCTACCATTTTTGTATCTCTTTCGTTTTTTACCTCCCTGGGTAATCGGTGAAGTAATAATCGGATTTGACAGCACTACTGCCGATTCAATTCGTTCAGGTCAATATCAAGGCATTAGCTCTTTACCGGATTCTTTACAACCTGATTCATTTGAGATACCTGATCGACTTGGGATTACTGTATTTCGCTATGATGAAAAATATCATCCAATTCGTTTATCAGAGATGTTGGCTGATTTACCTGGAATTGATTTTGTAGAATCGAATGTTGTTGGATTTATTGGTTGGGGGACATATCCTATTCTGCCTGGAATGATTGGTGAAGATGCAGCATATATTATAGTAGAGGCTCCATCATCTAGTCCCGTTGATCATTATTTCCGATATAAAAAAGGAAATCCGGAATATTATGGTATGGTTAAATTAATTACTGATTCATTAATTCAAGCAGAAATTGAAACTGTCCGCACACAATTCAAGGAAAGAAGTGGTCTAATTTGGTAGGCTCTAACGATGCGTATGGAGATGCGAAAGCTGTTCGATGAATTTGAAGATTAAGGAGTTTTTGGAAGGTTTAAGAAGGAATAAAAAGAATACGGTTTTCCATTCGGCGTGGCTGAGCTCAACCGCTAAACCTATAGAGGAATGTTGTGAAGATAATCAAACTGATAATCCTGATATCAATTTTTAGTATAACTTCTATTCGGTCTTCGACACCTGTAAATATTCAAATAAGGCCAATGATAAATCTATGGAATTATAATACATCGGAACCTATACTTATCTATATACAAGACGAAGATATTTCTTATAATAAAACGAAATCCAACATGATTCTATATGGATCGGAATTTGTTATTTCAAATATGAATCAAATTCCCATCAATGTAGGGATTGGTTTTTTCTTTGGAACTAAGAATCCTGTAGTAAAAAACGGTAAAACCGGTTCAATTCTGGATCACACTGACTTAAAACTCTATCTATTAGAGATATTGAGCGAATATAATAGAAATATTTTTAACTGGCTAAGTGGAAGTATTGGTGTAAATCTAAATATTCCTTACACGGAATATAATAATGATATTTATAAGAATTTTAGTCTCGGTATAAACTCGAAGTTTAATCTCATCGCTACTCATTGGCTCTCGTTTAATATCGGCTTAGATTACATATTTAAAATACCTGAATATAAAAAGACATGTGCTGCTGTTGATGCATGCGATGATCAAGAAGCACAAATATTATATTCAAGAGTAAATTTTGACAAGATTAGTTATCAATTTGGATTATCATTCTCATTTTAATTGAGAAAGAACTATTTTTTAAGAGGTAACAATGCGGAAAAAGAAACCATATCAAGCGAAATTAGAAGAAGTTACAATTAGCAGGGACGGTGATAATGCGATCATCACGTACCGGGACCCCGATGTGGCGACAACGTATTTCAGGCTGGGCGCTGAGATCGACGGAATGACTGATAGAGAGATTTTGGATCTCTTTAATCAAACCATCGATGCGCGGGAATTGCTAGCCGCTACGTATCATCATGTAGCAATTGAAGTATCGGCAGGACACCCCCAAATCAAATATTTTGCAGATGGAGATCAGTGGACTCCACGAGGAGACGTATTGCGCTGTATCATAGAAGGCGACGGGCTTGATAATGAAGACTTTATTTTTATTGACGATCAAGCATTGACCCTGAAAGAATTTGGAAAGCTTCTCTCCACCTGTTCCGGTTGGGGAATGAGGATCACATTTGTGCCTGAAAACGAACTGGAAAATGAACCTGAGATTGATATTCGTAAGCCCGATTAAGGAGCGCTCACAACAATGAACACCCGTTGCAAATCAAAAAAGCCACTGTCAGCAGTGGCTTTTTGATATGTTGTTAGTTCTCTACCAATTTGGCAACTTATCGTAGGACCAGATGAAATTCAGGCTTAATACTTCACCAACCACTTTTGCTTTTTCAAATAAATTCAATGTTTTTCTAATGACGGCAGTGTGTAATGTGACGTGGTTCGCCTTTCCAATGATCCGCCCAAAAGGGAAATTAATAAAAGCACATCTTGGCGGCGACAATATCAGCGCCTGCTCATAAAATGGCGTTAACAGCGCAGTGGGAATTTGAGCCGCCTCAATCTGGGATGCGATCATGCAAGCGGTTTCCGCTGTCCTGGCGGAACAAGGAATAATTAAAGCGCCATGACATTCTGCCTTTATTAACTCCTTTGCCACTTTCTTAATAGATTTTGTCAAAAGACCCGAATTATTGTTTGCCCCGGAAAAACTGTACAGATAATCGTTGATCTTTCCGATCAAGCCTTCCTTTTGCAGGAGAATAAGGCGATCAATCGGAAGCACTACATTGAAATCTTCTTTTACTTCACTGGTTTCCCAGTCAATTGGAAAGAATTTCAAATCCTTACGAGTGAAATTAATATCAATTTCACGGTAAGAATAATTGAGATCACTCTCATCCGCCGTAAAAGGCTCATCGTCTTTTAAATAGGCGCCACACACCGAAATCAATGCGATTTTACTCTCAATCATCTTTTCTTTAAACGGCGCCCAATCTGTATTCTTTTGTCGTTTCCGAATACGATATGATCGCGCCATTTGTTCGTATAACAGTTGCTTTCTTTCAGGTAAAAATGAAAAGTCTGTTTTTTTCATGTTTAAAATTTAACAAATAATATTGGATTTCTCAATACATGAAAATAAAAATGTGGGAGAAGTTTTTAAAAATTATCCTTTAATTTCCTGATTCTGGTATCCGCCCACTCCCTTAATTCATCTATACTTAAATGCTTATAGTCTTCATAAAGACAGGGTTCGCCGAAATTAAAATTCACGTTCATAGAACGCACCCGCCAGTCGCCACGTGTTTTTGCCAGGTAGAGTCCCTTCATTCCTATTGGTAGAATATCTGCTTTCGCATTTTTCGCCAGATGAAACGCCCCCCTTCGGAACCGATTCAGCTTTCCTGTAACGGTGCGCCGTCCTTCCGGAAAAATCAGAATGGACGTTCCCCGATTCAGCGCTTCTCTGGCTCTGTCCAGACTTTGAATTGCTTCTTTCAGACTACCCTTTGCCACCGGTATATTTCCCCATCTGCTCGTCATTTTACCCCAAATCGGCCAGGAAAAATGATCCGCCAATTCAAGTACAGAGAAAAACAGAGGTATATAACCGGGACAAATAAATGCATCCAACAAGGATTCGTGGTTGCAGATAATCAAATAAGGTTTTGTATGGTCAAACTTATCAAGACCGGTCACCTTCACACGTACTCCGATGCTTCGCAGTATCAAGCGGCATAATGGTCTGATTAGTATGACAATCTGTTGTGGCGGATAGAATATCATTCCGATAAAAACCAGCGCGGCTATCAGTGAAAAAATCGCAATGGTAACTATCCACCTATAGATATATACCACATATTTCATTCAAATCTTCCCTGTTATCTCAATACCACACCCAAAAAGCAGATTTAAATATAATAATAAAGCTCTGAGCTCCAAATGCTTTTTATTCTCAGTACCTTTTAAACAGACTATCACCTGCGAAGGTGTTCAAAAACAGGTAAACTAAACCCGTCCCTGGGGCAAGGAATTTGATTGTTTTTTTGGAAAACTGACATAGTACGAGAATCCGTCGTACTCTAATTCTGTTAGGAACGCTTAGCTGCCTTTTAACTTGATTTTACAGGGAGCTGGGATTAAATTTGCTATGCTCGAAACGACGGGCTTGAAACACTTGTACTGATTGTAAATATTGAAGTTAGAGAAATAAAGTGACAAAAATAATCACCGTCGCCAATCAAAAAGGCGGGGTCGGTAAAACTACTACCGCTGTAAATATAGCCGCCGGCTTAGCCGTATCAGAAGTCGATACATTACTTATTGACATGGATCCACAGGCGAATGCCACCATTGGTTGCGGCATCGATTATAGGTCCCTCGATAAAAGTATTTATGAGGTTTTGATAAATGATTGGGATATTAACGATGCTGTTTACCAGACGGAAATCCCCTACCTTGATATTTCACCCTCAACAACGAATTTGGTTGGCGCCGAGATTGAAATGGTTTCCCTGATTGGACGTGAAAATGTCCTCAAAAAGGCTCTTGA
>JAGLWX010000171.1 GCA_023133185.1 Fidelibacterota bacterium | reverse complement strand
CAGAAAAGTCTCAATCGCGAACTTCAGATCGAAGGCGTACTTATGACAATGTATGACTCGCGTTTAAGGCTCTCGCAAGAGGTATCAGACCAGGTTCGCAGTCATTTTAAGGATAAAGTATATAAAACTGTCGTTCGCAGGAATGTTCGTCTGGGCGAGTCGCCAAGCTTTGGAAAACCGATCATTCTATATGACGCGTCATCGGCGGGAGCGCATGATTATATGGATTTAGTTGGAGAAATACTTAGTAATGACAGCCAAGAGATTAGGTAAAGGCATCAGCGCCATAATCCCTGAATTCCCACAGGGAATCGATCTCGTCAATCAGATTGCCGAGATAGAAATTGAAAAGGTACGCGCTAATCCCTACCAGCCTAGAAAAGAATTCAACCTGCAGGCGATGGAAGAATTAAAACAATCGATTCGTGAAAACGGCATTATTCAGCCTATCACAGTCCGGCAAATTGATGACGGATTTGAGCTGATCGCCGGAGAACGCCGTCTCCGTGCGTGCATAGAACTGGGGCGACAAAGCATTCCCGCCTATGTATTGTCCGTATCCGGTGAAGTCGAAATGATGGAACTGGCGCTAATCGAAAACCTCCAGCGGGAAGATCTGAATCCTGTCGAGGAAGCTGAAGCCTACTACATGCTTACAAACACTTTCGATTTGTCTCATGAAGACATCGCCACAAAAGTGGGTAAGGATCGTTCTACCATCACCAATTCGCTGCGCCTGCTAAATCTTCCACAGGAAATATTGCGGGATTTACGTGCGCAAAAACTTACCGCTGGACATGCTCGACCAATCGTATCCATTACAAATGAAGATCAGCAAATTAACCTCTGGCGACGCATTAAACGAGACGAGCTCAGTGTTCGCGCTGTCGAAGCGCTTGTCAAGAAAATTGACTCCCTACAGCAGAAACCCGAACCGGTAAAAAAACAACTTCCGGTAAAGATTTATAAATCTATTGAGAATCGTTTGATGCACATCGTAGGATCCCGGGTAAAAATCAAAGGGAAAGAAAAGGGTTTTATTGAGATTGAATTTTACTCGAAAGAAGATTTGACCAGGTTGGTCGAATTATTCGAGACAATAGAGGATAAAACAAATTGAAAAAGCGATATTACACGCTGCACTTAATCAGCGATAGCCGCGCCAATCCTTTCAAATTGACATTTAATATTATTGTTGTGCGCCTGATTATCACGTTCCTGCTCTTGGTTATCATTGGAGTTATTGCAGGAACAGCCGTTTTTCTACCCCGGGCTTTAAAATACAATGCGCTTACTGCTGAAAACGAACAGCTCATTAAAGATCGATTAAAAGTCATTCGGATTCTCAGCGATTATAATAAAATCCGCCAAATGGATCAATATATCCGCTCAGTCCTGGGGGCGGATCTCAATATACCGTCTATGGATTCCATTAATATCGATTCCCTGCTCATTCCTCCCGGTATAACCAATCACAGGAAAGAAAAAGCAATTGAGATCAGCTATCTGGACAATGTACCAATTTATCCGCCGGTAGATGGATATATCACCCAGGGGTTTATTGATGATCATGTTCTGACCCAGGACAACCATTACGGGGTTGATATTGCCGCTCCCGAAGGACATCCGATACGAGCGTCCGCTTCAGGCGTCGTCGTTTTTTCCAACTGGACTCACGATCTTGGCTACACGGTTATTATTTATCATCCCGACGGGTATTTCACAATATATGGACATAATCAGAGAAATGTCGTAGAAGAACATCAATATCTTAACCGGGGTGATATCATTGGATATTTGGGTAATACCGGTATCAGTAAGGGGCCGCATCTGCATTTTGAGATATGGCGAGAGGGAAAACCTATTGACCCGCAAAGTATGATATATTCCTACAGGCGGTCGGATGTCTCGGTAAAAAATCACGGGGGTTAGTTAACACATTATGATGAAGAAAAAAGACACGGCGATAAATACTATTTTAGGCGAAGACACCACTATCACCGGTAACGTCCAGCTTAAAGGCAATATCATAATCTACGGTAAAGTTACCGGTGACATTTATACAGATGGAACAATAACCCTTTCCACCACAGCCCGGATTCACGGGCAGATAAATGGAGAGAATCTGAATATTAGCGGAAAGGTAGAGGGCAATGTGGTCGCGAAAGGCAAGGTCATTCTGGGCGAAACGGCTCTGCTCAAAGGTGACATTAGTGCATCTCAAATTGTAATTGAAGACGGAGCGCGCTTTGAGGGTTCCTGTTTTATGAACCTGAGCGATATAAAAAAATAGTTTCTCTTATCCTTATCACGACAAAACGTCTTCGGAATTACCAATTATCGTTATTTAACGACGCCCTTTTTGAACTAATGATTTTCCGGCAACATCTTTCAGAAATATGGATACTTACAATATTGCCGGATAAAAAATACTATGAAAATTTATCTTACTAAAATACCGGGATTGTTTAAAACACTTCTGGTCCTTATCCTCATAACGGGTTGGACATACGGGAATTATGATAACATTACGGAAATGGGGATGACCCATCGGATGATGATGCTGGTAATTCAGCTCGGTGTTATTTTATTTGCCGCCCGGTTGGGGAATATCTTATTTGAAAAAATGCATCTGCCCGGCGTGTTGGGCGAATTGACAGCGGGGATTCTTATTGGACCTTATCTAATCGGCGCCCTGTCAATACCCGGATTTCCGAACGGTCTCTTTCCAATATATACAGAGCAATTTCCTATTTCTCCGGAGTTATATGGCATTTGTGCCCTTGCGTCAATAGTGCTTCTGTTTATGGCGGGTCTGGAAACAGATATTAAATTATTTATGCGATATTCAATGGTTGGAAGCCTGGTAGGAATCGGTGGGGTTGTGATATCATTTCTCGTCGGTGATCTCCTAACAATTGTGTTTTCTAAAATACTGTTTGGCGTCACTCTTGGGTTTTTCTCACCCGCCTGTTTATTCCTTGGAATTATAGCCACCACCACTTCTGTGGGGATTACGGCGCGGATTTTATCCGAACAGGGCAAACTGGATTCTCCCGAGGGGGTCACAATATTGTCCGGTGCGGTTGTTGACGATGTATTGGGAATTATTCTACTTGCAGTTGGTTTAGGAGTAATGTCCGCTTCAAAAGCATCGGGAAATGTAAACTGGGGGCGTATCGGCTTAATCGCCGCAAAGGCGATTGGCATCTGGCTGACAGCGACGGTCATAGGTCTGGTAGCGTCCCGCAAAATCGGAATCTTGTTAAAGTGGTTCAGAGACCGCTCGTCAATTGCCATGATGGCGCTGGGTTTGGCATTGATCCTTGCGGGTTTGTTCGAAGAAGCCGGACTCGCCATGATCATCGGCGCTTACATTATGGGGTTGTCTTTATCCAAGACGGACATCAACCATGTGATTATGGAAAAGTTGAATCCCATTTATTCTTTCCTGGTACCGATCTTTTTTACGGTCATGGGTATGCTGGTGAATATCAAATTACTATCGTCAAAAAACATCTTGCTGTTTGGAATCATTTATACATTTGGCGTCATTATCGCAAAACTCATCGGTTGCGGTTTGCCGACCCTCTTCAGCAATTTTAATCTTCTCGGCACCCTGAGGATTGGATTTGGTATGCTGCCAAAAGGTGAAGTTGCCCTGATTACCGCAGGTATCGGATTATCTGCCGGATTGCTCTCCCCGGAAATATTTGGCGTGGCGGTATTAATGACACTGATGACGACTCTCATCACACTACCTTTTTTAAAAACGCTGTTTGGTCATGATGCAGAAGGGGTCCGAAAATCAATAATAACCGGGGAGGGAACCCGGTTGTTATTCAAATTTCCTTCTTTACAGACATCCGGTTTAATGACAAGCAAATTACTGTCCGTATTCGATTCCGAAGGGTTCTTCGTCCATACGCTCAATCAGAGTCAAAAAATCTACCAGCTAAGAAAAGATGAAATGATCATTGGCGTTCACAACAAGGGTAAAGAAATTGAATTTGATTGCAGTAAGTCAGAGGTTCCCTATATCAACACCGCCATGTACGAAGTCCTGGCTGAATTTGAGTCAACCGTAAAAGAGTTGCGAAAACCTATCGATGGAGAGTCTATTGCAAAGCGGCTACAGGAACGGATGACCGGAGCCGGCATTCGCTCCGACCTGGCAGCATATATTTCTAAAGATGTTTTAATACCCAGTTTAAAGAGCGACACCAAACAGAATATTATTGATGAGCTATTGGAAGTTTTAAATCAAAACAGCTTTATTAAAAACTTCGAAAGCGCCAGAAAGGTCGTTCATGACCGGGAAGAAAGCATGTCAACCGGAATTCAGTTCGGAATCGCTATTCCCCACGGTAGAACAGACGCTGTTCAACGGCTTGTCTGCGCCATCGGATTAAAATCTGGGGGGGTTGATTTTAATTCTATTGATGGTAAGCCGTCACAGATTTTTGTGCTGACCCTGTCTCCGGAAAGCGCTTCGGCTCCTCATATGCATTTTATGTCCATGATCAGCCAGGCGCTGGATGAAAACGGGCGCAAAGCATTGCTGACGTGTAAAACATCCAAACAGATGTATGAAGTTTTAACAAAAACATCCGGTCCTAAAAAAATAAAATTTATCAAGAAGAAATAAACGAACAGCAAGGGAACAGTATGTTAAAAAGAACAGTGACGTGTGGCGAATTGAGAAAACAACACTCGGGACAAACGGTTATCCTCAACGGCTGGGTTAACCGCCGGCGAGATCTTGGCGGACTGATCTTCGTAGATCTACGCGACCGCTACGGCACGACACAGGTTGTTTTCGATCCTGAACAGGGCAAAGAACTCCTCACCGCAGCGCACAAGCTTGGCGCCGAAGATGTGATTGCAGTACGAGGCGTCGTCAGAAATCGTCCCGACGATGCAATCAATACAGAAATGCTTACAGGTGATATTGAAGTCCTCGCAAGCGAAATTGCAATATTGAACCCGGCAAAAACATTACCTTTTCTGGTTACCGACCGTTCGACCGGTCTGGAAGATTTGCGTTTAAAATACCGTTACCTGGAACTGCGCACCAAAGAACTCCAGAACACAATAGCGCTGCGCCATAAAGCTGCGCAAAGTGTCCGTAAATTTTATACGGACAACGATTTTTTAGAGATCGAAACACCCTTTCTGATGAAAAGCACCCCGGAAGGAGCGCGGGATTACCTGGTTCCCAGCCGCAACCACAAAGGGCGTTTTTACGCTTTACCGCAATCGCCGCAAACATATAAACAACTTCTGATGATATCCGGTTTTGACCGCTATTTTCAGATTGTCAAATGTTTCCGGGATGAAGATTTACGGGCTGACCGGCAACCTGAATTTACCCAGATCGACGTGGAAATGACATTCGTTGAAGAAGAAGATGTCATGGAAAGCACCGAATTGATGTTACAACAGGTTATAAAAGATGTTATTGATGTTGATCTGGATCTTCCATTTCCCAAAATGTCTTACGAAGAAGCGCTTGCGACTTACGGTTCAGATAAACCGGATCTGCGCTTTGGTATGAAAATTCATACTCTTAATACTCTAATGGCTCAAGCTGAATTCAAAGTGTTTCAAACCGTTATCGAATCCGGTGGCGTTGTGGCGGGGATATGTGTTCCCGGCGGCGCCCGATTCTCACGCAAACAGATTGACGAATTAACCGAAAAAGCCCGCAGCTGGGGAGCTAAAGGACTGGCGTTCACAAAAGTAAGCGAAAACGGTCTCGAGAGCGGTATCACGAAATTCCTGTCGGCAATAGAGAAAAAACTCATCAACGAGTTTAATGCACAGGCAGGCGATATTATCCTTTTTATCGCCGATGAACAATCCGTGACATATCCGGTGCTTGGAAACCTGCGACAGATTACAGCAAAACAGCTTAACATAATTCCCGAAAATATCTTTAAACCATTATGGGTTACACGATTTCCTTTGGTCGAATGGAGCGAAGAAGACCAGCGCTATATAGCCGTGCACCACCCTTTTACATCGGCGGTTCCGGAGGAACGACGGTTTATGAAAACCAGGCTGAAAAACGTCCATGCACGCGCCTATGATATTGTGATCAATGGTCGGGAAATTGGCGGTGGAAGTATCCGTAATCACACCGTGGCAATGCAAACAGAAATGTTTGACGTTCTGGGAATCGGTAAAGAAGAAGCTGAAGCCAAATTCGGATTCCTGCTTGATGCGCTGTCTTTCGGCGCCCCGCCCCACGGCGGGATTGCCCTGGGATTTGATCGGCTGGTATCGATTTTATGCGGGGTTGACAATATTCGCGACGTAATTGCCTTTCCAAAAACCACCAGCGCAGCCTCCCTTATGGATGGAAGCCCAACTACAGTAAGCCCACAGCAATTAAAAGAACTTGGAATTAAGATCGTTTGACATTACCCCGCAGTTAACAGCACTATCCCATAAACAGTCATTGCCATTCCCAATAAAGACTTAACAGATACTGGTTCGCCGCCCAGAGCTATCCCCATAAGCGCTCCAAAGAGCGGCGACGTGAAAGCAATTGGCATTACCCGGCTTAAAGGTGCACCTTTTATAGCAATGTAAAAGAAAAGCATTCCACCGGCGCCGGCAATAACGCCTCCGCCAATGATTATATAAAGCAGAGATTTGGGACCGGCATTCACGACCGACTTCCAGTAAGGGAAGCTCACCGCAGAAAGAATAATTAATGCAACCAGTGTCCGAATTGTAATGCCCATTTGAGGCGCCATGTTTCCATAGTGAAGCCCCTTTTTCTCAAAATATCCTCCAACTCCCCAGGCAACAGCAGTCAGTATCGCAAATACTTGTGCTCGCATGTTTATCTCCATTTTAATTATAAATCAACTTTTCTATAAAAATAAATTTAATACCAGGATAATTCTCTGTTTGTTTCTTCACCATCTCGATTAACTTATCATTAAGCGCTAACTCAAAAGATAAATTACATTTACCAAGCCAATATCAAAGATGATTATAATAACAAAATGAAATACAATGTAAGAATCACTTGTATTTGGAGTAAATATTTTTAAAACTATATTCCGTATTTTTAACGGAGAGGAATAATGGCGACAAAAGAAATCGAAATCAAAGGTATAGACCCTTTTTTAGTATTTGGCGTCAATGATGCGCTATTAAAAATTCTTTCAGACAAATTCCCAATAAAAATATTCGCTCGCGGAAACAAAATCATACTGACAGGCGATGAAATCCAAATTGAGCAGGTGAATCGCGTCATCGCCGAAATGTTATTGACTATCAGCCGCAAAGATTATATTGATGAAAACGATCTTAACACATTAATTAATGTTGAATTGGGCGGACAAAAGCAACATCAGGAAATCACGCCGGACACCGTAATCCTCTATAAAAAGAACGGCGCGATAAAACCACGATCTATTAACCAGGAACGTTATTATAGATCGACACTGCACAATGATATTGTCTTCGGCATAGGTCCCGCCGGAACCGGCAAAACCTATCTCGCGGTCGCAATCGCCATCGCAGCTTTGCGAAACCATGATGTAAAACGAATTATCCTGACCCGTCCGGCTGTGGAGGCTGGTGAAAGCCTCGGATTCCTGCCCGGCGACCTGAAAGAGAAGATCGAGCCCTATTTGGCGCCGCTGTATGATGCGCTTCACGATATGTTGCCGACTGAAAAATTTAAGAACTTTACAGACCAGCATACTATCGAAATTTTACCCCTGGCATACATGCGGGGACGCACATTAAATAGCGCCTACGTTATACTGGATGAAGCACAGAATACTACAAGTATGCAGATGAAGATGTTCCTTACGCGTCTTGGCGCTAATTCAAAAGCCATCATTACCGGAGATATTACCCAGATTGATATCCCCGACAAAAAAAGATCGGGCTTGATTGAAGCCAAAAATATTTTAAACCATATTGACGGCATTGATTTTATATATTTTGATCACAGTGATGTCGTTCGGCATCGGCTCGTAAAAGAAATTATCAAGGCTTATAACGGAGAAAACACGGGAAAATAGAGGACACGCAGAAAATCTTTATTGATAAAAAAGTAATAGTAATTGCGATTGCAATCGGACTGGTCTTTATGTTCAGTTCTATGTTAGTTCATTCTTCAGCAGCGAATACCCCGCCCAATGCGCCGCTGAAAGTCTGGATTTACCTAGACGAATCAAAATTATCACCAGCCAACACAAGACCGGTTGCTCTTCACGAAAAAACACTAAAACGATTGTCAGTCAAAGGTACAGGATCTTCGGACTATCTCTCCAATTCCGAACCCGACGATTCCCTCTACAATAAAATAGCAACTCATGTGGTCAAGATTGTTCATTATTCCCGATCGCTGAGAGCATATTCGGCATATGTGCGCCCCTCGCAGATTCAGGAATTACAGAAACTCGCTTTTGTGAAACAGATTCAGCCGGTGAGAATCTACAAACGGTCACGTCCCATTGATAAAATAGAACCTGCTTCAGTTCTCGCAAAAACCATGCTTGATACTAATGCCTATGGAAAATCCTTTAATCAGCTGGCGCAATTAAATATTCCTACGGTTCATGATTCCGGCTACACCGGCAAGGGTGTTCGTATCGCGGTGATTGATGCGGGTTTTTATAAAGATCATCCGGTCTTTCAGCATATTATAAACGAGGGGCGTTTAATCGCTGAAAGAGACTTCATTTTCAATGATGATAATGTTCAAGATGATCTTTCTGGCGACACTACATTATCTGCCCAAAGCCAACACGGCACTTCTGTCTGGAGTGTAGTCGGCGGGTATGTTCCATATACATATATCGGCGCCGCATACGGAGCAGAATTTCTGCTGGCAAAAACCGAACGCGTTGGTTCTGAGCGTATAATCGAAGAAGATCGCCTCGTCGCCGCTGTGGAATGGGCGGATGCGCTTGGCGCAGATATTATCAGTTCATCAGTCATATATCGGGATTTTGATAACAGTGATGACGATTATTTTTTTGAAGATCTCGATGGTAAAACTACTGAATCTGCAAAAGCTGTTAACTGGGCTTTTGATCGTGGTATTTTATCAACAATTTCTGCCGGTAACTTCGCAAAATATTATTCCGACGGCGGATTGCACACGCCAACAGACGCTTATGGCGCCCTCAGCTGCGGGGCAGTTGACCTACAAGGTACAATTGCTTCCTTCAGCTCTCACGGACCTACCGCTGATGGACGCATTAAGCCTGATTTATGTGCACTTGGGGTGGGCGCCTATACTGCCTACTACATTTCGTTAGACTATCTATATTCAAACCGTAGCGGCACCTCGTTTTCCACCCCGCTAATTGCAGGTGCGGCAGCTCTGGTTATGGAAAAGCATCCGGAGCTTTCGCCGGCACAAATTACCGTACGTCTCAAGCAATATGCGTCTTTTGCCGACACTCCCGATAATCGATATGGGTGGGGAATTCCTGACGTATATCGATCCGTTTTTGAAACGGGTCTGATAACAGAAGATGGTGTTGTACACTCTTATCCAAATCCATCGGTTCAGAGCGTTTCCTTCCGGTTTCACTGGACAAATACTAAGCCGTCTAACAATGATACTCCCTTTAAAATATATAATCTGCTTGGAGAATTAGTCTGGAGTACAACATTGGTACCGAAATCAACCGGAGTTGATGAAATTATCCCGTGGAATTTAAAAAATATTAATGGAAAACTTGTCCCGTCCGGGGTTTATCTTGTAACAGTAAAAGACGGACACACAACAATTAGGGGAAAGTTTCTTGTTTTACACTAACCATTATACCATTACCCGTATTGACAACCATATACACTTGCCTTGGTCTAAAAAGGGAGATTGAAGTATGGATCAGCAAGAAATCGAGATAATTGAACGAATAAAAAATGGCGACGAGATGGCTTTCCAGCAAATCATGAGCAAATATGGCGAAAGAGTCATGGGGCTGGCTTTCCATTTTACGAAAAATTACCAGGATGCCGAAGACCTTTACCAGGAGACTTTTATAAAAGTTTATCGGAACATCAATTCTTTCCGGTTTGAAAGCGAATTCTTCACGTGGGTTTACCGTATCCTCGCTAACCAGGCTTTTAATTATTTCCGGAAATCCAAACGGATGACTATCGTTGACCCGGGTGAAAATGATTACTTGTGGGAAACTATCCCGGCTGATGAATCCAGCGAAGCAGATCAGGCAACGTTGAATTCATCGCTGAGAGAAGAGATCGACCGGGCGCTATTGCAATTATCGCCACAACAACGGATTGTGTTTATTTTAAAACATTATGAAGGCAAAAAGATCAAAGACATCGCATTAATTTTAGATTGTACAGAAGGAACCGTTAAACGGTACCTGTTCCGGGCGACACGAAAATTACAAACAATTTTAGTTAAAGCATAAAGTGGAGAAACCCATGAAACAGCATAAACCATACGAAGACATGCTCATGCTTTTCTTCTATGATGAATTAAAACCCGGTGATCGAAAAATATTTGAGCGCCATCTCGAAACCTGCGCAAAATGCAAAAACGATCTGGCGAGTTTAGCGGCATTAAAAACTTCCCTGGGACAGGTTCCCAAGGCAGTTCCTACGGCAGCCCTGATTGAGCGAGCCAACATGAGGATTATGAATCAGATACGGAAATCCCAACATGTCAAATTCAGTAATAAAATTTCAAACTGGATAGACGATATCCAGGAATCTCTGGTTAGTGTATTTGCCCGTCCGCGCTATCAACTGGTTGCCATCGGGATCACCTTTATATTGGGTGTTTTTATTGGGAAATTATGGTTAAGCAGTGGTTTGCGCAACGATCCCGGCATGCTGGCGAATTTTGTGAATTATCAGGCTTCGTTAACAAAAACCGAAAA
>JAGLWX010000170.1 GCA_023133185.1 Fidelibacterota bacterium | reverse complement strand
GTGCAGGCGGAAAACCGGGACGATCTGCGTGAAAAACTGAAAGTGGCGTCCGGTGGTATCGTTTTTACCACCATTCAAAAGTTTTCACCGGATGATAGGGAAGTGATCTATCCGTTACTGTCCGATCGCAAGAACATCATTGTTATCGCCGACGAAGCCCATCGAAGTCAATACGGTTTCAAAGCAAAAACGATCGACGTCAAAGACGAAAACGGTAACATCATCGGTCAACGAACCGCCTATGGCTTTGCAAAATATGTCCGGGACGCTTTGCCCAATGCCACTTTTATCGGATTCACCGGCACTCCAATTGAACTAACCGACCGTAACACCCCGGCGGTATTCGGTAATTATATTGATATTTATGACATCGCCCAATCCGTGGAAGACAAAGCCACTGTAAAAATATATTATGAGAGCCGGCTGGCAAAAGTAGAGTTGAATGAGGAGGGTAAGCAACTCATCAACGATTTGGATGAAGAACTGGAAAAAGAAGATTTGAGCGCTACCGAGCAGGCTAAAGCCAAATGGACTAAACTGGAAGCAATTGTCGGCACGGAAACACGTCTCGAAAATGTAGCCAAAGACGCAATTAAACATTTTGAGCAGCGCCAGGAAGTCTTTGACGGCAAAGCCATGTTTGTAACCATGAGTCGTCGCATTGCCGTCACGATGTATGAAAAAATCATCAAATTACACCCTTACTGGTATGATGAGGATTTAACAAAAGGCTCTGTCAAGGTTGTTATTACCGCCGCTTCTTCAGAGGGGCCGGAACTTGCAAAGCATCATATGACCAAAGATCAGCGCCGGCAGATTGCCAACCGCTTTAAAGATTCAAGAGATTCCTTACAATTTGTCATCGTTTGTGATATGTGGCTGACAGGTTTTGACGTGCCCTGTCTGCATACTATGTATTTTGATAAGCCCATGAAGGGACATTCGCTGATGCAGGCAATAGCCAGAGTAAACCGTGTTTATCTTGATAAGCCGGGCGGATTAATCGTGGATTATATCGGTATGGCAAGCGATCTTAAAAAAGCGATGGCTATTTATGCCAACAGCGGTGGTAAAGGTGAACCAGCCAATCTACAAGAACAGGCTGTTGAATTGATGCTTGAAAAACTTGAAGTTGTGGAACAGTTCTTTAAGGGTTTTGATTATCAACGATATTTCAGCGCTGATACATCCGAAAAACTATCAATCATTCTTCAAGCCGAAGAGCATATTTTAAGTTTAGAAGATGGCAAGGCACGTTATATCGGCGAAGTTACCGTTTTATCTAAAGCCTTTGCCTTATCTATCCCGCATGAAAAGGCTATCCACTTAAAAGAAACTGTCGCTTTCTTTCAGGCTGTTAAGGCGCGCCTGGTGAAGTTTGAAAGGACGGGTTCCGGAAAGACAGTTGATGAAATCGAAACTGCTATCCGACAGGTTGTGGATCAGGCGATCACATCCGATAAAATCATCGATATTTTCGATGCAGCCGGTATTAAGAAACCGGACATTTCAATTTTATCCGAAGAATTCCTGGCTGAGATCAAGGGCATGAAGAGAAAAAACCTGGCTTTTGAATTACTCAAGAAATTGTTAAATGATGAGATTCAAGTCCGCATCCGTAAAAACATTATCCAGAGTAAAAAATTGATGGAACTGCTGGAAGAAGCGATTCGGAAATACCAGAATAATTTGATCACGGCAGCAGAAGTTATTGACGAATTGATCAAACTGGCAAAGGACATTAAAAAAGCAGATGCCCGTGGCGAAGAAACAGGCATGTCCGATGAAGAACTGGCTTTTTATGATGCTTTAGCGAATAATGAAAGTGCGCGGGATATTCTAGGAGATGACACACTGCGAGAGCTTGCTGTTGTTTTAGTCGATCGAGTAAAGAAAAATGCCTCGATCGATTGGGCTATAAAAGAAAATATTCGAGCAAGACTTCGGGTAATTGTAAAGAGATTACTTCGTAAGTATGGTTACCCGCCGGATAAACAAGCGATTGCGACGGAAACGGTATTAAAACAGGCAGAATTATATACGGATGAGTGGGTGAAATCGACTTTTTCGGATTAATTCTTGTTCCATATAGCGGCTGCAAACACGATTCTGGAATAGATTATTTGGTTATCCTCTAATCGGAACTCTTGCCAGCGTTTTAGGACTGAAATTGATCTGAGATATTTTCCGTAATCGAAATTCTTAATTTGGTCTGATAACGCGTTGCTTTTTGCCAACTTTTGCAAACTGTTCCAGACAAAAATTCAGCTGTTCGCGGGTATGAGTTGCCATATAGCTGGTGCGCAGCAGAGAACGATCAGGCGGTACGGCGGGGGTGATGACAGGATTGGTATAAACGCCGGCGTCCAGCAGATCCCGCCAAACGGAAAAGGTCTTCATTTCTTCACCGATAATAACCGGAATAACAGGCGTGGAACTATTGCCAATATCAAATCCCAATAAACTTAGTTCTTTTTTCATATAATTAGCGTTATCCCATAATTGCGCTCGTCGCTCCGGTTCCCTGATGATAATTTCCAGGGCTTTCAAAACAGCGGCGGTATTGGCAGGCGGCAGTCCTGCGGTAAATATAATCGTCCTGGTATGATGTTTCAAATAGTCTATCACCGGTTCTTCTCCGGCAATAAACCCGCCGATTCCGGCGAGTGATTTACTAAATGTCCCCATAATCATATCGACTTTGTCCGTAAGATTAAAGTGAGCCGCAGTTCCCTCGCCGTTTGGTCCTAAAACGCCGAGAGAATGAGCGTCATCTATCAAAATCCGCGCGCCGTATTTACGAGCAATTGCAGATAATTCCGGAAGCTTTACAATATCTCCTTCCATGCTGAAAATGCCATCGGATACGATAAACCGACCGTATTCTTTAGGAGTAGATATTAATTTATCCTCTAATTGATTCATATCGTTATGCCCGAAAACATGTACAGGCGCTTTGGAAAATCTTGCGCCGTCCACAATGGATGCGTGATTCATCTCGTCACTGAAAATCGCATCTTTCTCATCGGTAATAGTAGAAATAACACCTAAGTTAACGGCAAAACCCGTGGAAAATACCAGAGCCTTTTCTTTGCCGACAAATGACGCCAATCTCTCTTCCAATTGGTCATGTAAATAAAAGTTGCCGTTTAATAACCGGCTGCCCGTCAAACCGGAGCCGTACTTTTTTAACGCCTGGACTCCTGCTTCGATTACTTCCGGATGATGAGTGAGTCCTAAATAATTGTTTGAGCCAAGCATAATTGCCTTTTTATTAGCTATCAGAACATTAGTTCCCTCGGTTTCCCGGATGTCGAGGTAGTAAGGATAATAGCCGAAGGCTTTTGCCGTTTTAGCGCGTGTAAATTTATATGCTTTGTTAAATACATCTTTATATTTATCGGTAAAAAACTTTTTTGTCCAGGTATATTTCTGTTTCACGATACCTTTTAACATTACGAACATAAGAAATTTCCTTTCACTTAGAATTTAATTTTTTCAGTTAATACAGCTGCTTGATATAACATCGTCTTCTTTTATGTTGTCGATGCGTAAAGTGTTTCCATTGTGCCTGAACTTTAAAGTTGGTTTCCAGCTCCGGGTTAGTCTCGATTGAAACGATATTTTTATTTATAAATATTTTATTAAGTTCTTTTATCAATATACTATTTACTCCTTTACCCTGATATTCGGGAAGAACACCAATAAGATACAGGTCTATGAGGTTATTTTTTTTCATTGCCTTTAATATATAGATAAATCCAAACGGGAAAAGTCTCCCATTTGATTTTTGCAACGCTTTTGATAACGAAGGCATTGTAATCGCGAATGCCACAACTCTATCATTTTTATCAAGTACGATAGAGATATAATCAGGACGTATGAATCCAAAATATTGTTTTACATAGAGATCAACCTGTTTATCAGTCAAAGGCACAAATCCGAAAATGTCTCTATAGGCAACGTTCAATACGTTAAACATATCTTTTGCATAAGGCAGCAGCTCTTTTGACTTTTTTACTTTTAATACCCTGAGATT
>JAGLWX010000017.1 GCA_023133185.1 Fidelibacterota bacterium | reverse complement strand
CCTAATTTCTCATTCAGGAACTTACGCATTGTTTCGGTTGTCACTTCACCAGTTTCGGAAGGTTTTTCAGATTCCTGTTCCTTGCCAGCGATCCCGATGAAGTATTTCATAACTTCCTTGCCGACATCCGATCCTTTAAATCCATCAAGAGCGCAATCAGGACCGACAATTTCACGGAGTTCTCCTTTTTGCTTATCTGACATTTTAGGAATCTGCGTTTTTACGTAAGCCCTGAATTCTGTCATCTTTCCAGTTATCGGCACAGGGTCCAGATTTACATCGCCAGATGTTTCGGCGGTTTCAGACTCAGAAGTAGTTTCTTTTGCAATCTCACCATCGCCCTTGCCTTCGTCTTCATCAGCAGGTTCAAAATCACCTGTAATATTTATCGGGTCTGGAGTAGTATCAGGATTCACTTCGATAATTTCAGGTTGTGTAATACCGTACATAGAACCGAATGAGGCAAGCGCACGATCACGGAGTTCACTATTATCTTCTCTGATTGCACGTGCGATCTGCTGATAAAGCCCCATTTCCAAGCCCTGAAATTGTGATGCTGGTGCTGGTTTCTGAACAGTGAATTTCGCCGTAACCACCTTGGTTACTTTGAAATTGGGATTGTTTGTGTATGGAGTAATAGTAACAAATTCCGCATCTTTAGTGGTCATGTATTCTGCCACCAAAGTAGCGATAACTCGCCTATTGGTTGCTGTTTCAAAACGCCGAATAATAGCCTTCCGGAAGTGAATTATATCTTCCTGTAATTTAGTGATTCCTTTGCAATTTACTGCGAGATTAAAGGCAATCCCAATTTCCGTTCCTTGTGTCGGCACAAACCACCAGATATCATTGCCGGGTTCCTTGGCTTTTTCATTCCAAGCCTGAGCCTGTGTCTTCGTACAGAAAATCGCTGCCGTTGACGGGGTATCTTTACTTTTCTTGGCTTTCGTTGCCCTTTCTGCAATGTAAGAAGAAATATCAATTCTGTCGGGAATGTCCGCATACCGGATCATTCCATCCTTGCCGATATATACGCCGATTTTCCGAAACCATAAAACTGAAGGTTGCCCGATATCATCATAAAGAATATGAGGATTGTCCTTCTCTTCCCCATTCACAATGACCTTTGCGGGTTTCGTGATTGCTACCCCAACCGTGTTGCCGATAAGTTCGGCCCCAGGCCCGAAAGCCATGGCCACTTTCCCGTCAAGCGTCCATGCGCCTGTGTGGTCAAGCTCGATTACAACTTCCTCGAATGGTAGCTGCTGTTTAGCCAGTGTTCCCGTAGCCGGAACTGGCGGACTGGCACCTGCGGGCACCAATGCTTTTCCATCTGTACTTACTTTTTGATTTTTATCCATCTATTTTTTCTCCTTTCGATTCTAAAAATAACTGAACTGGATTTCTTATTTCGCCTTGTTCCATTACCTTGAAGCTCTGTTCGATAATCCATGCTGCCGTTTTCGGATTCAATTGACCTTTACCGGAACCGACACCATTGATAGCCTGTCGGCAAAAAATCCGAATAGTTTCAGGCTTAAATTCGAGTTTTCCTGCTAGATATTTGATAGGGTCCTCAATACCGTGAGTCCAGAAATGCCCTTTCAATATCTTAATAAATTTCATTTTCAATCAAATCCTTTCGATTAACTCATTCACCGTCTAATTTCCTTACCATACCACACCTTACCAAACCGAACCTCACCTCACCATACCAGACCCAACCGCATCCTATCATATCGTACTTTTCAATAAATCTAACACAATAAAAAGCCTATGTCAAATAAAAAAAGGTATTATACTTACTTTTTTGTGATTTGTATATAGTTACGGCTGTAAAGTGCGTTAATAGTGTAGGATTGTGGTTAATTATGCATAAAGATAATAAAAAAGTCCCCCGGTTATTAGCCGGAGGCTGTTTTTTCTATGAAATTATCCTAATAGTATATAGTTGTCTATACTATCTAGTAAATTGATTCTCAATTCCTTGATGACGCATTCGCTTTATCCAAACTTGTCCGGAATGTGTTTTACTCCATTCGAGAGCGCATGTTTCCAGCGTTATGGCTAATTCCAAAATAGCTTCCTATGCCCGTTTCGGTAATTTAACCGTCTCTGCCCAGCCATGGTGTTTCATTACCTGACCGCCTGTTAGGTCATATAGCCGATCTAGCACGGCGATTTCGGCTTTATTACCGGGCTTCCAGTAACCATGCTCAAT
>JAGLWX010000169.1 GCA_023133185.1 Fidelibacterota bacterium | reverse complement strand
AACATATTTGATAGTTCGATTTGGATAAATGGCATGCCAACCGGTGGAAGTTCAGCCAGCAAATCTTTTTCCATGATACCCATGTGAATATCTCTGATAATGGGATGATTGCTCTGGGTTTTTACAACCTGGACGGAAACCGGAGTGACATTTTTCAAATTCAACCGGAAATTATCAAAAAATGGTTCTCCAACTAAGCGATCCAGTTTCGCAATATCCGTCGAACGTGTACATTGTGCGAAAATTGCAGGCTGGTCCCGGCGAATCTTTGCCATTACAGCTTCCATCTGAACTGAAGTCGTATATCGTGTTGGAAATCCAAAAAGAGCAACAGCATCCCACTTTAACTGAAACGGCTCGGTTTGTGATGTTGTATGCCATTTATTTTGAAATTCAAGTAGATCGATAAGTTCCATTTCAGGAATGGTTTTAATTATTCTCGTAAAAAACCTGGACTCAAAAGTTGCATCTCCCTGTATCATTATCATTAAGGTATGTGCGGATTTAACACGCAGCAGCGTCGTTTTAACATTATTAAATGGATTTCGGTCCCGCAAAGTATCAATCATTACGCTATACCGCTTAATCCCGGGACTATCCGGAATAACCTTGAATCGAATTGTTTGATATAAAGATTGTTGATACGGTTTCAAAACTTTCTTTTGAATTACCTGATCATCCTCTTCTAAAAAAACCGTAAGTATCTCTTCGTGACCTAAGGGCAGTACGCGAGCTTCAATGCTTACAGTATCGCCTACATTCGCAAATGGTGGAACGGATATATCAAATACTGACGGATCAAGGACAGGAAGACTATCGCCAATTCCAATCGTATAAATCGGGAACCGGGAGTCAATCTCCATCAACATCGGGTTTTCACCCTGTGTAAAAACCCCATCGGTAATGATAATTCCGGCTTTGATATTCTGATCGCTTAGTAATTTTCCACCTTCAACTAACATTTTTGATAAATCTGTTCCGACAGCATCAAATTGAAGGTCTTTTACAGATCGGATTTCCTTTTCAAGGCTGGAACCAAACGGAAAAATCTTTACATTAGCGCCAATATTTTCAAATCCTGAACGAATATTTTCAATTATGGACGTCAATGAATCACGGGATCCATCTTCATGAGCAATCATACTTAACGATTTATCAATAAATATTGCAACGATCGGATCAAGCCTTTCGACAATGGTCCACTTAACTATTGGTTTGATGATGATTACTGATATTATAATAAAAATTGACATCCGGATACCCATAAGGAGATACCGGATTTTTGAGGGTTGTTGATTTTTATTCCGGAACGTTAGAAATAAAATAATCGCGATTACGACAATAACCGCAATAATCCATAAGTTTAGATTTTGAAATTGAATTGATATTGAATGCATTAATTATTTGAGACCAGGGATAAATTTGGAATAGCCGATATATCACTGGATGAACACTGGTTTCGCCGGAGCAGTTCTAATCCGGTGCAGGCAATCATCGCCGCATTGTCTGTGCAATATTCTAATGACGGAAAATAAATTTCCATATCATTTCGTTCCGCCGCTTTTTTAAAAACACTTCTCAATCGGGAATTAGCCACAACTCCGCCTGCCAGCACGAGCCTGCGAGCATTACGCCGGAGTGCGACATCAATCGTATTTCTAACCAGAACATCAACAATAGATTCCTGATATGATGCGCATAGATCATTCAGGTGTATCTCAGCCCATTTTTTCCCTTCTTTTCTGACCAGATATAAAATCGACGTCTTTAAACCGCTGAAACTGAAATTGCTGGCTTCGTTTTTAATTCTCGCTCTTGGGAAATGGTAAAACGTCGGGGCTCCTTCTCTTGCCATCTGATCTATTATTGGACCTCCGGGATACCCTAAATTTAAAATACGCGCTGCTTTGTCAAACGCTTCTCCCGCGGCGTCATCTACACTTCTGCCTAATATTTCATACTTGCGGAAATCCTTGACATAAACGATCTGGGTATGTCCACCGGAGGCTAACAGACATAAAAACGGATATTCCAGATCAGGATGATCCAGGAAATTTGCCATAATATGACCTTCGACGTGATTTACGCCAAGCAGCGGTTTATTACTCGCATAGCTTAATCCTTTGGCAAAACTCAATCCTACAAGCAAGGCACCCATGAGACCCGGACCGCGAGTTACGGCAATTCCATCAATGTCATCGATGGAACAATCAGATCGTTCTAATGCTTCTATTGTCAGCCCTTCAATCATGCGCATATGTTCTCGTGATGCATATTCCGGGACGACACCGCCATACTGATGGTGCAATAATTGAGAGCTAACCAAATTTACAAGGACATTCCCGTCGTTTAAAACCGCTATGGATGTTTCGTCACAAGATGTCTCGATACCTAAAATTTTCATTTATCTTTCACGAACAATTCGAACTTCAATGCGTCTCGGTGTTAAATTACTCCAACTAATTACTCCTGCCGGAAGTTCCACAGAAGGAACATAATAATTTTCACCATACTTCCAGTTTTTCTTAAAATCAAAATAAACATTAATATCTTCCGGCTGAATATTGGTCAATTGACTCACGGCAGATGAGACCGTTATAGTGACTTCCGATGGACTGATCTCTATTTTCGTTCTACTCGGCACACCGACTATTCTGACAGGCACATTTGAAATAGCTTGTTCTCCGATTTGCTCAACGGCTTGATAAATATGTATCTTAGATGTTGAAATATTGATATTGTCTGATGGAGGAATTTCCAGACTAAGGTCTAATTCAACCGGCGATATCACATTAACCCCGACATATTCCTCAGTAACGATTTCTTTGTATTTTTTCATATAGGTTCGGGGACCGCTTAATATAACACTGTCGGGCACGATTACAGGGTCGTTTACAAGAATATACCCCGGAGCTGTCTTGATATCCAATCTGTGTCGAACCGGAACCTTTAAAATATCCAGGCGATCAAGTTCAACCCGTAATGATTCAGGATATACAATATGGTTAAATGTAACATTAACATTCCGCGGGATAATGATCTTTTCAGGATTTTCATTGAAATACTCATTCAAATTAAAATCATAAAACCAGCGGATAGTTTGGACATCCAGCACAAACTTGAATGATGATTTCCGCGTGGTCAGCAGATAGAACAGATCAACTCCTCTGCCGGAAAAATTAGCCTTGATTTTCTCCGGTAATTTTTCCTTTAACGTTTTGCCTACTTCGATATTTCTTATGTCAAGAGAAGTGTCGATCGTATAGGTGTACTGATTGCCGAGCATGGTAAAAAACCAAATAATGATGACAAATAACATAATCCCAATTTTTACCCGGGTATTCTTCATAAACCAGTTTTTAAACTGACGACCAATTTTTATTAAGAAAGATTCATCAGCCATAGTATAATCCAATCAATATTCAACAATTAACATCTGAAAATAACATAGGGGCTTAATAATATCAAGCCCCTATATGTTTTTTATTCCGCAGCTTTAAATGACATTTTACTCTTTTTTTGCTTCGTCAGTGTCCTCGGATTTCGTATCATCTTTAGCAGGCTCTTTGGTTTTCTTTGTTGTCTTTTTAGCTTTGGTCACTGGTTTTTTTGCTGTCTTCTTTGCAGCTGCTTTCTTCTTTGTTTCTTTCTCTTCTTTTTTAGGTTCCGCCTTTTTGGTTGTCTTCTTAACAGTTTTCTTTTTAGCCGGTTTTTCTTCAACTATTTCGGCTTTTTCGGTCTTCTCCGTTTCCGGTTCTTTTTTCTTTTTGGCGGTAGCTTTCTTAGTGGTTTTTTTCGGTTTCTCTTCTTCAGCTACTTTTTCATCAACCTTTTCGGATTTAGCAATTTTTTTCCGAATTTCATCTGGAATTTCTATTTTGTCTGAAACATCTGCCTGTTTCATCATATACGCTTCAGCGTCATCCTTTGGTTTTTTCGGTATAGCCTGTACCCTGGAGAGAATCACCCGTTTTTCATTCTTATTAACCTCAAGGACTTTTAACTGAACCTTTTCACCGATATTGACTACCTTGCTAAGATCGTTACGGTCTTTTTTAGGCATCTGTCCGATTGGTACAATACCGCTAACGCCGTGTTCCAGGTTGATTACAATTACCTTATCGGTAATTTTTGCAACTTCGCCTTCAACAATCGCACCTTCAGCGTATAAAACTTCAATCATAGGCCACGGATCTTCTTCGGTCTGTTTAATACCCAGGGTGATTTTGCGGTTTTCCTTGGATACTTCGAGAACCTTGACCTGGATTTCGTCTTCCCGTTGCACAAGCTCACGTGGGTGACGTACTTTACGAATCCAGGAAAGATCGGAAATATGGACAAAACCATCTATACCTTCCTGAAGTTCGACAAATATACCGTAAGGAGTCAGATTGCGAATAACACCATTATGGATTGAGCCCGGTACATAGGTCTGTTCTATCGTTTCCCAGGGGTCCGGTCCCAACTGTTTAAATCCAAGCGATATCCTTCTTTCTTTATTGTCAATGTTGAGTACTTTTGCCTCAATCATTTCACCGAGGCTGAAAACTTCGGAGGGGTGTTTAATATGCTGGGTCCAGGACATTTCTGATATATGGATAAGACCTTCAACGCCCTTTTCAAGCTCGACAAACACGCCATAATTGGCGATGTTAACAACTTTTCCTTTAACCACGGAATCAAGGGGATAACGATCCTCTACACCTTCCCACGGATGAGGCGTCAATTGTTTTAATCCTAATGACACCCGCTGTCTTTCAGAATCATAGTCAATAACTTTAACGGTAAGTTCATCATCAATATTCACGACTTCACGGGGGTGATTTACTCTTCCCCATGACAAGTCAGTAATATGGAGCAAGCCATCTAATCCACCAAGGTCAATAAATACACCAAAATCAGTGATATTTTTGATACGACCCTTGAGAACATCGCCAACTTTAATCTTGGATAGCAGTTCATCACGTTTTTCTTTCAGACTTTCTTCTAACAGCTCTTTACGGCTAAGAACGATATTTTTCCGCAGTTCGTTTAGTTTAACGATACGAAAATTAAAAGATCTACCAACATATGAATCAAAATCCGTAACCGGACGTACATCAATTTGTGATCCCGGCAGAAACGAATCGATTCCCATAATATCGACCACCATTCCACCTTTGATGCGGCTTGTAATGCGACCTTCAATGGTTTCACTGTTATTATAAATGTCACGAACTCTTTCCCAAACACGCATGAAGTCGGCTTTACGTTTGGATAGAATCATCTGACCATTTTCATCTTCCAAAACATCAACAAAGACTTCTATCTGATCGCCGATTTTAGGCATCTCGCCTTCTTCAAATTCATCTCTGTTAATAATACCTTCCGATTTAAATCCAACATCCATCAGAATTTCATCGTCATTAATAGAAACAACAGTACCAATGATACGCTGTTCCTGGGAAATATCTTTTAATGAGCTTTCATAGATTTTTGTCTGCTCATCAAGTGATTCTTCTTTGATCTTTTCGAGATCTTTCATCTCGAACACTTTAATTTCCTCAGATAAAGGACCGCAACTTACAATTTCTGTTTTATACATTTTCGAAGCGGTTTCTTCAACGGGAGGTTCTTCAGAAGATTCCTTAACAGTTGACTCTGCAACTGCCGGTATTTCTGGTTCTTCCGGAGTTTCTGTTTCTTCCGGGTTTCCGGATTCTACCGGTTTTTCTGGTTCCACTAATGTTTCAGGTTCC
This sequence comes from Fidelibacterota bacterium, assembly GCA_023133185.1. Lineage (GTDB taxonomy): Bacteria > Fidelibacterota > UBA2242 > UBA2242 > UBA2242 > UBA9312. Next base: position 2,850 of record JAGLWX010000169.1, on the reverse strand, counting down.
GCAGGCGTTTCTTCAAGCTCTTCTGAAGGGTTAGGGGTTAATGTTTTTTCTTCCTCAGTCATGAAATAAATTCCTTTGGTTTAGGGTTTATGATTTTCTCTGTCTTTTGTATCATTGATCTATTCCGATACACGTTATATTTAATGTTGAATGATGGTTACAATCTTTTTAACCTGTTCCTCAAATGTAAGGTCGGTTGTGTCGATTATAATCGCATCTTTTGCTTTCTTTAATGGTGAATGGGAGCGTGAAGAATCAATCTTATCCCGTTTTTGCAATTCACGGGCAATTTCATCAATACTCAAATCTTGTCCGATATTTTTATAATCCTTAATACGTCTATGGGCGCGCACTCGAATGTCCGCGTCCATATAAAATTTATAATCAGCATCAGGAAATACATTTGTCCCGATATCTCTTCCTTCCATCACAATATTATCAATCATTGCCATTTGTCGCTGCCGCTCGGCAAGCACTTCCCTGACGCCGGGAATTGCACTGACCTGACTTACCATATCAGCCACCATTGAGGAACGAATTTTATCAGACACATCCTCATCATTTAAAAAAGTATGATGAACATCTTCGATCCATTTAAAACTGATTGTAATTTCCTGCGCGATTTGAGCAACCTGGTTTTTATTCTTTACGTCAACTTTCCGCCGAAGAGCTTCGAGAGTAACAGTACGGTACATCGCACCAGTATCAACATATGTAAAGCCCAATCGCCGGGCAACTTCTTTGGCAGTACTGCTCTTGCCGGAACCCGCCGGACCATCAATTGCTACTATGATTCCCATTCTCCACCTTTCAAATAGCCAGAAAATTTAATTCTATATAGTATAAAAACAAATGTTTTCCTTTAATAATTTAAACCGCATTTCTTCTTCAAAACCCGGACTTCTTTTTCATGTAAATAGCGCCAATGTCCCCGACTCAATCCACCGGCGGAAATATCCGCATATTTTAACCGATCCAGTTCGATTACCTTGTATCCCAGAACTTTGAATAAGCGGTGAATTTCCCTGTTCAATCCTTCCTTTAATTCCAATCGAACAACCGATTGATATTTTAGGTTTTTTATTGATATAACATTTCCACGAGCCACTTCTTGATGATTTAACCGAACACCCTTTTGGATTTGATCCGAAATATTTTCTTGAATTATTTTATCCAAAACGACCTGGTATAATCGTGATATTTTATACTTCGGATGGGACAGCCGGTACTGGAGATCACCATCATTAGTAAACAATAATACGCCTGTTGTGTTTTTATCCAGTCTTCCCACCGGTTTTACAAATATATTCCTGGGTAGTAGCATTCCAACATGTTTCCGGTTCTTTTCATCCTGAAGCGTCGTGACAACTCCCTTCGGCTTATTCATCACAATGTAAGTAAATTGTTGAGGTGTGATTTTGCTTCCATCCAGCAAAACAATGTCATTTTCATAGACAATGGTAAACAGACCAGCCGCAATTACACCGTTGACGGCTATTCGTTCGTCCAGTATGAATTCTTCACATTTTCGGCGGGAGGCTATACCGCAGAGTGACAAATACCTATTAAGGCGAATTCCCTTCTTCTTCATCATCAATGATTTCCACATTCATTATTTCTTCGATTTCTTTCAGTTTGGGAAGATCCTGGAGAGAATTCAATCCAAAGTATTCCAGAAAACGGGAAGTGGTTCCATAGAGTAATGGTCGTCCCGGTCCTTCCTGGCGACCTTTCGTCTCAATCAGGTTTTTTTCCAATAATGTTTTCAGGTAGCTGCTGACACCACGAATGGCATCTATTTCACTTCGGGTGATTGGTTGTTTATAGGCAACGATTGATAAGGTTTCCGTCGCCGATTTGGATAACTTGACATTTCCACGATTCTGATATAATCGTCTAATCCAGGGCTCATATTCTTCCCGGGTCATCAGCCGGTAACCATCTGAGACCTTTTGTACCCAGACAGATGTTTTTTCCTGCTCGTAATATATATTAATATCGTCAATGATTTCATCCAATGGAACAGACTCTTCAACGCACAATTCGACCTGAGATTGAGTCAGCGGTTCCTGAGCCGAAAATAGTAGCGCCTCGACAATTCTATGCGTTTGCGATAACATCGACATCCTTTGTTTGAATCCTGGTTAAATATATGTCTCCATAAATTGTTTTCTGAGATATTCGTAATTCAGCAGTTTTGACCATTTCCAGTATTGCGAGAAATGTGACAACTACTTCAAGCCGGTTCGTCAATGTCCCGGCAATCTTCGAAAACAATAATCGCTTTCTTTTTAAAAACATCGTCCGAAGCAGTTGAGCTTGTTGATTGATATTTATCTTATACGTTTCAATCTCATAATATTTCGGTTTGGGCATGGATTCCAAAAGATTTTTAAACGCAATACCCAGATCAACAAGGTGAATATCTGAAAGAAACAGACCTGGATCCCAATATGTATTATCCGACGGAGTATTTACGGTATAATATTTCAGTTGTTTTACCTCAATCTCGCGAAAAATCGCACTGGCGTCCTTGTATTTCTGGTATTCAAGCAGCATTTGAACGAGTTCGGTTCGCGGATCCTCGATTTCTTCTTCGCTTTCAACATTTTCCCGCGGCAAGAGCATCTGCACTTTTATTCTCATTAACAACGACGCCATCAGGATAAATTCACCAGCCAGATGCAGGTTCATCTGATGCACCACTTCGAGATACTCAAGATATTCCCGCGTTATGTATGAAATCGGAATGTCGTATATATTGATCTCATCTCTTTTGATAAAAAAAAGCAATAAATCCAGGGGACCTTCAAAAACATCAAGTTTTACGTTATAGCTCATTAATCAGCC
>JAGLWX010000168.1 GCA_023133185.1 Fidelibacterota bacterium | reverse complement strand
CCGCTAATTATAAAGTATATTTCTATAGACGGTGATTCAGTAGAATTAAAACAAAACTTCATTGTTGACAATATCCTTGCAAAACACACAGACGGCAATACAATTTGGCTGTTGGGAACTGATTCCGCTACAATCTCCTTTGCGCTAACCGATAAAAATCAAATGACGGTTGTTCAAAAAACCCTGGTTTTTCACGGAGACAAATATATAATTAATATTGAAACCGATCTTCGCAATCTTCTGCGTGACATGGCTACAAAACACTATGATCTTTCATGGGATGGCGGACTTGCCTATACCGAGCCGAATATTGTCGATGAATCAAGATATTCCAAAGCCTATGCATACAGCGGCGGAGAGACCGAAGCCCTCGATGTAAAAATCGATAAGCATGCAGAAGCCCGGCTAAAAGGGCAAACGAACTGGACCGCGATAAGAACAAAATATTTCGCGGCGTCTTTCATTCCTCAAAACAGTTGTTCCGGATACAAATTATCGGCAAGGGGAATACCAGTTTCCGGCAAGGATTTTTATAAACGATACTCCATGCAAATATCTCTGCCTGTTAAGGATATCGGACAAACAACGTTGTTTGTCGGACCTCTGGATTATACAACAGTTAAAAGCCTGGACGCCGACCTTGAAAATATAATGAGCCTGGGCAAAATTCTAAGACCAATAAGCAAAGGTATTTTATGGACGTTTATTCATCTCAGAAAAATTATTCCAAACTATGGCTGGGTATTAATCATTTTTTCATTTTTAATTAAAATTGTTCTTTACCCGCTTACCAACAAATCCATGCAATCCATGAAAGAAATGCAAAAACTTCAGCCAAAAATAGAAGAGATTAAAATAAAATTTAAAAATGACCAGCAAAAAATAAGCGCTGCGCAAATGAAGCTCTATAAAGAACATGGCGTCAATCCCATGGGTGGATGTCTGCCCCTGCTGCTTCAGATGCCTATTCTTATTGCTCTTTTTACTGTTTTTCGAACAACCATTGAGCTTAGACACGCGCCCTTTATTTGGTGGATTACCGATCTGTCAGCGCCGGACACCATATTTACGCTCCCTTTTACAATTCCCATATACGGACAATATGTTAATGTTCTTCCGGTAATTATGGCGCTATCTACTATTTTACAACAGAAACTCAGTGGTACAACCAGCACAAATCCGCAACAAAAAATGATGATGTACATGATGCCGATCATGTTTTTCTTTATGTTCAATCAGTTCCCATCCGGATTAAACCTGTATTACACTCTCTTTAATCTTCTTACGGTTGCCCAACAAAAACTTATTCCAGCCAAATCAAAACCGAAAAAACAACGTCCTTCGACTATTGAAACTCTTCGCAAAATCCAGTCAAAAACCAGACGCAAATAGCACCTGGAACATGGGTGAAGAAAACAAATCAACCATTGTCGCGCTGTCCACTCCTGGCGGGTTTGGCGGCATCGCCGTTGTCCGGCTCTCCGGAGATAAATCCCTAGAAATAATCCAGAACCTCTTCAAGTCCAGTCAGCAACTGAGGCACCGGCTTGCTGTTTTCGGCAGGCTTTATGACAAACACGGTTATATCGACACCGCCATTGTCACATGTTTTAAAGCGCCGAATTCTTACACTGGCGAAGATCTGGTTGAAATAAGCTTACACGGCAGTCCGTTTTTGTGTGACCTTATTATTACAGCATGTAAAAAAGAGGGCGCCCTCGGAGCCGCGCCGGGCGAATTTACACAGCGTGCGTTTCTCAACGGAAAAATGGATCTTAGCCAGGCAGAGGGTGTTGCTGATATAATCTACTCTGCCTCTCGTTCTGCACAGACCGCTTCAGCAAGCCTTTTAGAAGGACAAGTTGGAGATATAATATCGAAGATAAAATCTGCTGTTGTTGATATAGTTTCCGTGCTTGAGCTTGAACTCGATTTCCAGGAAGAAGAAATTCAAATAACTCCTAAAAATGAAATCATTAAACAAATTAACGCTGTTTCGGCAAAAATTGAGTCTCTGATAAATTCATATAATTATGGTAAAATCATCCGGGAAGGGGTCGTCTGTCCAATTATCGGACCGCCAAACAGTGGAAAATCAAGTCTTTTCAATGCCTTTTTAAAAGAAGAACGGGTTATTGTGTCTCCTTCACCGGGAACAACACGGGATTTTATTGAAGAGTCGATCCGGGTTGGCGATTATCAATTCCGATTAATCGACACCGCGGGAATTCGCGACACCGACGATGCTGTTGAGTTCGCCGGCGTGTCAAAATCCAAAGATCTTGTAAACAAAGGAAATGTCATCCTTTATGTTGTGGATATTTCTGATTCCAATGCCAACGTTTTACCATTATCGGATGAAATTTCCGAAAAAGTAATATATATCCTGAACAAGTCAGACCTGGCAAAGCCTCACCTGATCAGTAAATTAAAAAAACAATTTGCCGGACAACAACACTATTTTTGTTCCGCAAAATATCTCACCGGTATTCATGAAATAACATCCGGAATGGTTAAAAAGATTGAGCGGCTCCATCAAGAAAGCGAATCGGTCTTTATTACACGGCTGCGACATAAAGAAGCTCTTGATCTGGCTCAAAAAAGTCTTATGAAATCCGTAGATAGCACAATTGCTGGTAATCCGTCCGAAATTATTGTAATTGACCTCCGCGAAGCTCTTGATCACTTAGACACCATATTGGGAAAAACAACAAATGAGGATATTCTTAACAATATTTTTAGTCACTTTTGCATTGGCAAATAGGGTTTCACGTGAAACATACTTTTGAGAACATCGTGGTTGGCGGCGGACATGCCGGCGTGGAAGCGTCGTTGGCTTCGGCAAGAATGGGTATAAACACCTTGTTGATAACCATGGAAAAAACCGCCATCGCCAGAATGTCGTGCAACCCGGCTATCGGTGGGCTGGCAAAGGGTCACCTGGTTGCTGAAATTGACGCCCTCGGCGG
>JAGLWX010000167.1 GCA_023133185.1 Fidelibacterota bacterium | reverse complement strand
CGCGCCCAGGCGGACAAAATTCAATATTCTCTTGAAATGCTAAAACGAGTCACAAACCAGGATAATTTATCTGTCATCGAAGATATTGTCACAAAGGTTGTTGTTGAAAATTCCCGTATTATTGCGGTGGAAACCATCAATCACGGATCGATTCCTTGTAAGACGGCCATTATTACCGCCGGCACATTTTTAAACGGGTTAATTCACATCGGAATGGAACAATTTTCAGGCGGTCGCCTTGAGGAAAAGAGCGCGGTGGGCTTAACAGAATCTCTAAATAATATTGGCATAAAATCCGGTCGGCTGAAAACCGGCACTCCTCCAAGAATAAAAGCCGACACGATTGATTACACAAGGGTCCTGCCACAATATGGAGACGAAGATCCGATTCCCTTTTCTTTTCAAACCGAGCGCTTCAACCCCAAAAACATTCCTTGTTACATTACACATACGACCAAGACAACTCACGAAATTCTCTATAGCGGACTGGACAGATCACCTCTTTATTCCGGTAAAATAAGAGGCGTTGGTCCCCGCTATTGTCCAAGCATAGAAGATAAAATCGTTCGCTTCGGTGACCGGGACTCGCACCAGATTTTTCTCGAACCGGAATGGGAAAACGCAAATCAGATATATATTAACGGATTTGCCACAAGTCTTCCGCTCGATATCCAGTTGCGTGGCTTACACTCTATTCCAGGATTAGAAAATTCGGAAATAATAAAGCCCGGCTATGCAATTGAATATGATTATTTTCCATCTTACCAACTAAAGAGAACGCTCGAAACAAAATTGATCGAAGGGCTTTTCCTTGCCGGTCAGGTTAACGGAACATCGGGCTACGAAGAGGCAGCAGCTTTAGGACTGGTTGCCGGAATAAACGCAGCCTTAAAAATTCAAATGGAAAAACCTTTCTTTCTCGATCGATCTGAAGCATATATTGGGGTTTTAATCGACGACCTTATCACAAAAAGTCCCAATGAGCCCTATCGAATATTTACTTCCAGCGCCGAATATCGTCTGCTCCTCCGTTTTGATAACGCCGATATGCGCTTGTCTCATAAGGGTCATCTGCTTGAACTTATCAACGATCATTTCTTCAAAACTGCCAATGCAAAGAAGGCTACAATTAAAGCCGCAATAGATTTTCTCGAATCAACCACAATAAGCCCGGCGGACATAAATCCAATTTTGCAGAACCAAAATGAAAGCATGATTCAATCGGGCGTTCTTCTACAAAAAATTCTCTGTCGCCCGGGATTTCATATTTCCGGGCTTTTATCATTCTTCCCCGCTGACCTTCTATCAAGAATTCAGCAGTATAAGGGCTTAGATGATCAGATTGAAATCGACGTGAAATATAAAGGCTATATCCAGAGGCAAATAAAACAGATCGACAGGTTAAAACGTCAGGAATCTTTGAGGATCCCCGGAAGCCTGGATTACTCCAATATAAAATCCATCACTAAAGAGGCTAGAGAAAAATTACACAAATTTCGTCCGGAAACTATTGGCCAGGCGTCCCGAATTCCAGGCGTATCTCCTTCCGATGTCACCTCATTAATGATCCTGTTAAAAAGATAGTGTGTTTCACGTGAAACATTCCCAGTCCCCGATCTCGCAA
>JAGLWX010000166.1 GCA_023133185.1 Fidelibacterota bacterium | reverse complement strand
TACGACCACACTAATGAGCGTATTTTCTTCTACGCTCTTTGAGACAATCAAAAAGCCATTATTGGTTTTATTTAACGATCCCGTTGAATCTGAGACTTTTCGCGATGATCTTGAATCTTTTTTATCTCATGATTCTATAGCATACTTTCCCGGTCAGGTTTCTTCTGAACCGGGCGGATTTTCTCCAAAACATATCAATCTTCATCTGGTTGACAGTGCGCTGCAAACATTATCATCAACCAGGCGCTGTGTTGTTATATCAACATACGCAGGACTCGATCGGCGCCTTCCGTCACCCGCCCTTATAAAACAAAAAACTGTTTTATTAGAAACTGATTTACACTTTACAAGGGAAAATCTAATTGCAAGGTTACAGCATTTTGAATATCAAAGAGAATATTCCGTTGAATTTCCAATGGAGTATGCGGTGCGCGGCGATATTGTGGATTTTTTCCTTCCGGTCATCAGCACCCTGTACGAATAGAATTTTTTGATGATACGATTTCCTCGATTCGAATATTCGACGTTGAAACACAACTAACTATAGAAAAATTAAAGACCTTTTCCATTCGCCCGCCGTCAACAATATCGGACAATCAAATATCTGGTCTTTTGTCCCATCTTCCGGAAGACGCGCTGGTTTTACTACCTCACTCCGATATTCACCACGACTGTGTAAAAAACTTATTGGAAAAACACGATCGAATTTCCTCGAGAACATTTATTCATTTTAACGATCTTGGGTCCTCGAATCTGCATTTTAGCGCGGTTTCTCCCGTTTCAGGAATACGAGGCTTAGCGGCGCTTGAAAAACATGTTAACGCTTTATATATCAATAGTTTAAAAAACAACGTTTTCCTTTTCTGTGCAAACGATAGTCAGCAATCCAGGCTTTCAACGCTTTTACAAAGCGAAACGATTTCTGTTATCAGCGCGCCCCTCTCTAACAGTTTTGAGATACCGGATATTAACCTTTTTGTCTATACCGATATAGACATCTTTGATAAAAAGAGGAAAACTAAAACCTTCAACTTTCTGCCCGAAGATGTACAACATTCTGCGTTCAATCCTGATGAAATAAACGTTAATGATTTGTTGGTGCACCTCGACTATGGAGTTGGTAAATATGTAGGGCTAAACAAGGTCGATGCCTTCGGTTCAACCCGTGAATGTCTGGTAATAGCATACGACGACGGTGATAAAGTATTTGTTCCTCTTGAAAAAATGACCGTTGTGCATAAATACCGCTCAGCCGGAGGGTTTGTCCCAAAGTTATCTAAACTCGGATCCGGTGAGTGGGATCGCCTCAAACTACGAACTAAACGATCTATTGAAGATGTATCGCAAGAGATAATCGAATTATACTCTATGCGTCTAAAATCAACCGGTTTTGCCTACTCAAAAGACAACGATTTCCAATTGAGCATGGAGGCAGAATTTTCATTCGAAGAAACGCCCGACCAGCTGAAGGCGATTCTTGACATAAAAAAAGATATGGAAAGTGATCTTCCTATGGATCGCCTGCTTTGCGGGGATGTTGGTTTTGGAAAAACCGAGGTGGCTATCCGCGCCGCTTTTAAGGCTGTAAATGATTCAAAACAAGTGGTTATATTGGCGCCAACAACAATATTGTCAGACCAACATTTTGTCTCTTTTACAAAACGGCTAAATAAGTATCCAATATCTATTGCTTTGCTTTCACGGTTTGTAAAAAAAGCTGACCAGAAGCGTGTTTTACAAGACCTGTCCGACAATAAAATTGATGTTGTTATTGGAACTCACCGCCTCCTTTCAAAAGATATTAAGTTTTCAGACCTGGGTTTACTTATTATAGACGAAGAACACCGATTCGGAGTAAAAGACAAGGACCGGATTAAAAAATTCAGAGCAAATATCGACGTCTTGTCGCTTTCAGCGACGCCAATTCCCCGATCGTTGCACTTCTCATTAATAGGGGCTCGGGACTTTTCACTAATAAACACCCCGCCGAAAGAACGCCTGCCTATATTTACCGAAACCGTATCCTTTGATAAGAATATTATTGTACGCGCCGTTTATCATGAAATTTCCCGCGGTGGTCAGGTGTTTTTTGTCCATAATGAAATTAAAACAATCGCATCGATCACGGCTTCCCTTGAAAAAATGTTCCCGGACCTAATCATTCGGTTCGTCCACGGACAAATGCCTGAAAAGCTTCTTGAGCCCATTATGCTTGATTTCATTAATAACAACATTCATGTTCTCGTTACTACTGCAATCATCGAGTCGGGAATTGATATTCCCAACGCTAACACAATTTTTATAAACAATTCTCAGAATTTTGGTCTGTCCCAGCTTTATCAATTACGTGGACGGGTCGGGCGGCACAATCGAAGAGCTTATGCATATTTAATCGTGTCAAACCCATCCCGGCTGTCCCCTCAGGCAATTAAACGACTTCAGACAATACAGAGACATACATCTCTTGGTTCGGGCTATTCAATCGCCATTGAAGATTTAGAAATCAGAGGCACGGGAAACGTATTCGGTTTAGAACAAAGCGGTAATATTCATGC
>JAGLWX010000165.1 GCA_023133185.1 Fidelibacterota bacterium | reverse complement strand
CTTTTTTCGAGAGTCTTGACCTATTTTGTACTGGTTGCCCTCAGTTTCTGGGTAGTGTTAACGGTCTTCATGCACGAAATCATTAACTTCCATGTGGGCGGTGTTTATCTGATTGGTCCTGAATTTCAGGGCTGTGAATCCATGGTGCCCTTTATTCTGCTCGGATATGTTTTCTATGGGATCAACCAGGTGTTTTTACCGGGCATCTATTTTGAAAAAAAGACCCGCTATTTAGCATATATCACTCTTGTTGCAGCCGGAGCGAATATTCTATCTAACTTTATATTAATTCCAAGATTGGGACTGGTCGGTTCAGCCATATCTTCTGCGATCGGATATCTCGTTCTTGCAGTTTCAACCCTTACGGTATCCCAGCGATTGTTCAAGGTTCCGTATGAGTACAAGCGGACAATTCTCTTATTCATTGTATCTCTGACCGCCGGTTTTATCAGCTATAGCCTTGATTTATCAATTATTATGCGAGTTATGATTGTTGTGCTCTTGCCGATAATCCTGCGCATGTTAGGATTCTTCAAGAAAGAAGAACTCGCATCATTAAAAATTCTGCTGCCATTTAGATAAAAATGATGAAAAAGTCCACACACATTTGTCATATTACTATCGGTCATAACCCTACAGATGACAGAATTTTCTACAAAGAGGTCAAAACTTTATCGGAAAGGTATCAAAAAATTTCTGTGATTGCCCCAAATCGTTTTGATCCGGGTTTACATCCTGGTATTCGGTTTCATTTATTCCGGGAAATTGGCTTTTTCCGTAATCTGTTGCGTGCCTATAAAATCGCTCGCGGGCTTCAGGCAGACCTTTACCATATTCATGAGTTTGAATTCCTGCCTTTTGCACTAATCCTCAAATATAAGTATAGGAAGAAAATCATCTACGACGCTCACGAAACGATCTATTACTACTTCACAGAATTCACACGCCGGCCGAAACTGATCACATTCATTCCTGCGGTCGTTGCCCAGGCATTAGAGTGGGGCTGCTCCCACTTTACGGATCATATCATTACAGTGACTCCCTGGGTTGCAAAAGGATTCAAGCCGTTTCATAAACACATCTCGCTCATTTATAATTATCCAATTGTTGAAATGTTTGATAAAACACCTCAAAAAGATGCTCCAAAAAACCAACCGGTGATTTTATACCACGGTCAGTTAGCGCCTGCGAGAAATATTCATGTAATGGTTGAAAGCATGGTTTATGTTCGTGAAAAATTCCCCGGCGCCAAACAGCTGATCATTGGCGGCGTTCAACGGTGGTATAAAGAACAATTAGATCAGATAATCAGTGATAATCATTTGGAAAAATCGGTTGAATTTCGTCCGCCGGTACCTTATACCGATATTCCCGATTTGATACAATTCGCGACACTGGGTCTTTCTTCAATGATGCCAAATGAATCCTTTAAACGATCTATTCAAATCAAGCCGTTCGAATTTATGTGTGTGGGAGTTCCGGTGTTAGGTTGCCGGGTTCCGTCAACCGAAATGTATATTGAACAAACGGGCAGCGGTATGCTGGTAGATCCCCCGACAGCCGAAAATCTGGGCGCCATTATCATTCACCTTCTCAGCCATCCGGAAATTATGCAACAAATGGGAAAACGGGGGCGGCAGGCGGTTCGCAAACAATTTAACTGGTCGAAAATGAAAGAGCCGCTCTTTAAAATTTATGAAAAGGTTCTGACGTGCTAAAAATACTCTATATCTCGCCCGAAAATACCGTCGGAACATTATCCTACTGGCAGAAAGCCCATGATCTGAACGGAAATCATTGCCGTTTTGTGACCTTTTTTAAGAATTCTGTCGGATATGAGGATGATATCTTGCTGAATTTACCTGTGGTCGCCGCAAAACCCTGGTACATAAAATCACGACTTGTTTTCAGGCGGGTAGCGGAGGGCAAAGCGCCGAATGAAGATATTGGCGGTAATCCACCAATCTGGAATCCACCGCAATGGCAGAAAAAAATGTTTGCCCTGCGGGAAAAACTATGGTCTCCCAAAATCGAACAGGCGGTCAAAGAATATAATCTCGAAGATTTTGACGTTTACCATTTCGAGTGGGGAACTGATTTTTATCGTGATGCTCGATTCGCTAAAAAAATGAAGACCCTGGGTAAAAAAATCGTCTGCCATTATCACGGGCAGGATATGCGGACCCGGGGGGTCATACCCGAAATGGACCAAATCACCGATTTAAATCTGACGAATGAACTTGATCTGATGTACCGGCATCCGAATATTCGGTACCTGTTTTTGCCTTACGACGTTTTATCATTTCACGGTCGAGACAATATCAATGATCCCATAACAATCTGCCATGCCACCACGAACCGGGAAGTAAAAGGCTCAAATCGAATTATTGAAGTGTGTTCAGAATTGGAAAAGAGTCATGGTATTCGTTTTATTTTCATAGAAAACACACCACATTCAAAGGTTCTGGATCTGAAGCGTCAAGCGGACATTTACATCGATCAGATTGGTGCGCTGACCTGGGGTTACGGAATGAATTCGCTGGAAGCGCTTTCTATGGGTCTGGTTTGTGTCACATCATTAAATGAAGCCTACGAATCCTTTATACCGGATCACCCGTTCGTAAACGCCAATGGAGAAAATTTAAAAGAAAAACTGGTTGAATTGATTAGACAAAAAGAATTGCTCCGGAAAAAACAGATCGAAAGCCGGGAATGGGTTGAAAAACACCATGATTATCGAAATGTCGTCAAACAACTGTACGGCTATTACCGGGAAATCGGAGTCGAGATTTAAATCATGCGAATTACTTTTATCCTGCCCGGATTCATATCTATTCCCATGGGAGGCGTGAAAGTCGTCCATGAATATGCCAACCGGCTGTCGCGAAAAGGGCATGAAGTTACATTGGTCTATCCGGAACAATTACAGATAAATCTTTTATACAGGTTTAAAAAACAGGTTATCAAAAGATACGATGCGCTATTTGGCGCAGAACGTGAACTATATTACACGCCCGATCCGGCTGTTAAAGTTCTGGCGATAAAAAGAATCAAGGCAAAATATATTCCCAATGGAGACGCCGTTATTGCCGTTGGCTGGCAAACTGTGGAACAGGTATATCAATTACCGGACGAGCGCGGTCGGAAATTTTACTTTCTGCAAAGTTTTGAAACCTATTTTGGCAATAAAGAAAAAGTTCTCAAAACTTATCATCTACCGTTAACCAAAATGGCTGTTTCCCAATGGATCATCAATGAACTATCCGCTATTAATGAAATTGCCGAAGGACCGCTTGGAAATTCCATTAGTAACGATGAGTTTTTTATTAAAAATGAAAATAGTGAACGACCGATAGACATTATGACGCTCTACCACCCGGCGCGAATAAAAGGAGCAAAAGACGCTCTTTCCGTTTTAAAAACTTTGAAAAAACAACACCCTGATCTCAAGGCAACACTGATAGCGGCGCGTCAACCGGTTCATTTCATCCCACCCTGGATCAATCCGGTAATACGACCATCAATAGATACATTGAGAGAACTTTACAATAAATCGAAGGTGTTTCTCCACACAAGTCGCCTGGAAGGTTGGGGCTTGCCGGTCATGGAAGCAATGGCATGCGGTTGCGCAATTGTTGCCTGTAAAAATCGCGGCGTGATGGAATATTTGATCCATGACGTCAATGCGCAACTAGCTCCGATCGGTGACCGGAGAACATTGGTTTCACAATTGAACCAACTGCTTCAGGACGCTCACCGCAGGGAAAAACTTGCGAAACAGGGACTGAAAACAGTTCAACAATTCTCCTGGGAATCGTCTGTTTCCAAATTCGAAGATATTATCTCAAAAGGCGCATGATGGAAAATTATCAACCAACCATATCCTTTATCGTTTCAGCCTATAATTCCGCAAGCACCCTTCCGGTATGCCTGTCATCTATACTTCGGCTAAGCTATCCTCAGGAAAAAATTGAAGTCCATATCGTGAATGACGGATCTACAGATAACACAACAGACGTTCTGAAAAAGCTCTCTCTTCCCGATAATTTTCAAGTTCACGCGCACGAATCGAATCGTGGATTATCGGCGGCTCGCAACACAGGAATTCGCCATTCAACAGGCGAAATTTTATTCTTCCTGGATGCCGACATGGAGGTTCCGAAAGATTATGTTCAACAACATTTAAATTTATACCGAAAGGACCGGGTCGTTGGTGTCGTTAGCTGTTTGCGTCCTTCCCCCAAAAACCGATATGATAAATATCAGAGATACCTTTATGAGGCAAAAAGAGGCGCGGCTCGCTATCCATCCGGCAACCCGCTGCCTTTTCAGGCGTTTATCTTTTGTGCAACATCGGTTAAAAAGAATGCAATTGATCAAACCGGCTGGTTCGACGATTCGATAACGACGTATGGTGGCGAAGATACCGAATATTCCTACCGCCTCTGGAACCAATATCCCGACGG
>JAGLWX010000164.1 GCA_023133185.1 Fidelibacterota bacterium | reverse complement strand
ATTCGTTCTTTGGTAAGAAAGTATCTACTGATAAACCACATAACCTTAATGCTTCAAATAATCGTTGCTCAGATATCCCTTCTTTCTCTAAACGATTTAGGGCTTCTTCCCTTGATATTTTACCTGCTCGGATTAAGTTGCTATACATAGCTTGTGTATAGGTAAAACCAAGTTGATTTTTAAAAGCGGTGTTTTTAACTGCCTCAAAGATACAATCAGCACGCCAGGTTGAATTGCATCCGGAGGGGAGTTTCCATCCGAGTTTATTCAACACCTCAATGATCCTGGTTTCGTCCCAATCGGCTAAATGAAAGTAATCGAATCTGAATATATCAGGATAGCGAAGTCGTAAATATACTGTATATTGATTGACATAAAGTATCGAAGCTTTAAAAATAGTCGTGCAGTATTTTAGTAGTGCAGGTGAACTGACTAAAATACTGAATCCTTTAACTACTCGCAAGACGTTGTCTCTTACCATATTTACAAAAGAATACCTGTTCTCTGCTTTGATATCGATAGATGAGGGACCTGATGGAAAGTATTCAAATCTGTTTCCGCCGTAGATAACTGTCTTAACACCCAATCGCTGTGCTTGCTTGAATATTTCTCGATTAATAAATTTACAAGGAGCACATGCCAGATTAATCAAAATAGGTTGGTGTAAAAGTGACATATTAATGTTATTTATGGATTATACACCCTGACGGATATTGTTGCTTTTTTTGAATTATTACTGAATGTCGATCCAAGGAAATTGTTGTTATTTATACTTCTATAATAAACTCTTATTTCACCAGCTGTGACCCAATTGTTAAAGCTAAATCCTGGCATGCTTGTCCAACCTTCTCCATTACTGTTTGTTCTTATAGTCCCTGTAACTCTCTTTTTAATCCACTCACCAGTGTTTTGATTGTATTTTTTTAAAACTGCGGTTACTTTGAATGTTCCACTAAAAGCATACCCACTACGATCTCGTGCTGTAAGATAAATATAAACATAGTTATCATCACGTTCTTGGGCAAAGGCATTAACAAAGGGCAAAAAAAGAAAAACGATTAGTAAGTTAATTAAAATTATTTTTTTATACATTTTTGAACCTCCCTCATTAATAATTCGAAACTTTTACACCCTACCTATAGTGAAGCTTGTGTTAGTTTGATCATTTTTTAAAGCATTAACTTACCGTAACAGAACCAATTTTTTAATATGAACAAAGATTTCATTATTTGATTTTGCTGTTATCTGATAAAAATAGATACCACTTGAAACAATATTTCCTGATCTATTCTTTCCATCCCAAATTACTGACTTGAAACCGGGTTCCGCAGCTTCATTCACTATAGTTCTTATCCGCCTACCTAAAATATCATAAATAGTTATCAGAACGTGGCTCTGCTCTGGAATATCATACCGTATTGTCGTTACTGGATTAAAAGGGTTGGGGTAATTTTGATAAAGAGTAAATTTATTGGGCAAAATATGTTCATCGCCAATTGCCACGGTATATGGTGATTCAAGAGCTCCCATATCTGGTGCAGAACCGTCATAATCATCTTCACTCAAGTAAACTAAAGTATCTTCTTCCCATATAAAGAAAGCTGTACCGGCATCGATGCAGGGTGAATCTTCTTGCAATTGGAAATCATCATTTGACGAATCCACAAATAGTGGGTTAGTATCTATATTTCCATTCAACCAATTCACTGTGCCGTTATTATTAGTAACAATTCCTGATTCACCACCTTGCACATCAGAATATGCAAGAGTAACACTATTGCTGTTACTACCAGATACGAAATAAACACCCTGGGGATAATTATCCCAAATGATTGAGTTAATTAATTTCGGTTCTGCAAATCCTTCACAAAAAATTGCCCCACCGTTATTAATTGCATTGTTGTGACTTAAGGTTACATTAATTAAGGTTGGATGCGCGCCACTACATTGAATACCTCCACCGCTTAGTGCAGTATTATTAATAACAATGACACGATGAAATATTGGAACCGCATTTCCGGTTAACCAAATACCACCACCGTTATGTGCGGCATCATTGTTAGCAATAAGAACATCCTGAAAAATGGGAGTAGCTGTCCAAATTAGAATACCGCCACCTCTACCCCAGTCTACGGCTTGATTGTTAATAACGACAACGTTGCTAATAGTACCATTATAATTACACAAAGACATACCACCACCATAGGCAGCAATATTGTTTTTAATAATTAAATTTCTAATTAAAGGGCTTGAGTTGTTGCAATATATACCGCCTCCAAAGTAAGATGACGAACCCCAAGGGCTAGCATAATTTCCATACCCGTTAGTTAGTGTAAAGCCAGTCAATAAAGAAGTTGAATCCTCCCCATTCTCAACTGTTACTACACTCCCATACTGATTCCCATCAATTACTGTCTGGGAGATGTAAGCAGTATCTCCGGTAGTTAGAATGAGTGAACCAACGACAATATTCTTTCCATTGAAGTTTATGTTCTCTACATAAGTGCCGGGCGATACTAAAACTGTATCATTATCATTGGTCATATCGATGCCATGCTGAATTGATGCAAAAGGTGATAATTGTGAACCAATACCAGTTTGGTCATTGCCCGACGTGCTTACATACCATACCGGACCAGAATGAATGATATTCACCCCACCTGAACTAATGAGAACGGAGATGTTACCTGAATCGAAGATTGCAGACTCAATAGTGATGGGGATAAATCCTAAAGCTGAATCAGGAACGAAATATTTTAACCAAAACAAAACGCCATTTTCTCCGACTTCATTAACCCCAGACATTGATATACTTAACAGACTATCGGATTCATTTAACTGATAGATCCAGCCAGCGTCTCCTATTAAACTTGAATCTGTATCGATTCCAATGAAATCAATTAAACCGTGATAACCGCCAATTGTGATTTCAGCTGAACTAAATGTAGAATCCGTAAGAAATTGGATATTGATAGGAATTTCAATTGTATCATTCGCGTACATATTAAAGAAATTAATTTCAACTAACGACATATAATCTTGAATCTGATCGTAATAAAATGCTCCGATATCCATTCTTGTACCATCAGGATCCCGATCATCGGGGTCGCTTACCCATGTTATCCCATCACCATCCAAATCGGGATTGCCAGCATCAATAAGCGGGGAAATACTCAGAAGACTGAAATCCAGATTTGAAGTATCTAAATACTCTGGATATAGAAATAAATTTGTACTATCTGGAGTATCCCCCCAGTAATCAAACTGATTGTTCCAAAAGTTGTTGTATGAAATTATTGAGCCGTAGCTAAATAATCCATAAATATGGTTGCTAAAAATATTATTTTTTATAGAAGCAAAATCTCCAGCTTTTTCTTCTAATCCATAATCAGATCCATAAGTTGTATTCCTTTCGAATATTAAGTTCCCATATCTACAAAGTCCAACTTTACTATTATAAAATAAAGAATTAGTTATCTTATTCTCCATTGCTCCATATCCATACCAGGATGGGAAAAAAGCACCTGATATAGCGTTAAAGAATCTGCAATATGAAATATCTATTGTTCCCCATTTACCGGCTTCTATAAGAATTCCCCACCATTCACTTAAACTATCTTCTTCTAATACCGTAAAAGTTATTGGATTATTTAATGTCCCTTTAGCTTTTAGATTTCCACGTATATAAAGAGATATTCCTATCGAATTCTTGTTGAAATGCAATATTGAACCTGGGGATATTTCTAAAGTATCACCAGACCATACAGTAAGAAGATAGTTGAAGTAGTAATCTGGATATGAACCAGTAACAGTTCCGTCAGATTGCTCTATAATATCGTCTAAGGTATAATTTTCAAAATAAGGTATGGAAGGACCTGTACTGAAAAGAGGTACGACATAGTCTTCTGGGTTGAAAGGATTTGGAAGTTTATATAAGCATCTAACAACATTTGCAATCTCCTCTTCTAAATAACGATACCTTGCTGCAAAATACATAATATGCTTCTTATTGTATGAGTGTCCTAATCCCAAAGCATGACCAATCTCATGAGTAGCAACGTTAAATGCTATAGAATCCAACCAATCTGCAATTCCGATTTTTCCCAATATTGGAAATCCAAGTGAATCATAAGCAACATCATCATAATATCCCCAGCCATAGGATTCACCAAATGCATAGTAGATAAAATAAATGCCTGTATCGGGCATTGTACTTACTTCCTGAAACAGGTTTAGATTTGTCTCTTCGTTCCAATCATTTAGTGCTTCTCTAACTTGAGTTGCATAATCATTTGGAGCATTTTCTTCATCAATAAAGACTTTTATGGGTAAGTTTTTCCATTTTTTATTTGCATTCCTTGTCATTAGCCATTTCATGAGTTCGAGATCCGCTTCGTTTTTTGGAATTATAAAAACATTCATAAAAGTATCAGTATTTATAGAAATTGTTGTTTCATAATCCCAGTAATTTATTCGACCATCCGATGCTTCAAATATATGATCTCCGCCCAATATTTCTGTATGAAAGTTACCTGATGAATCAATTTGAACAGGAGAACCATCAACCTTTATAGTTAAATCTGTTATTGCAGAATCATTCATTACATTTATTACTAAGCCGTTTAAATTTGAGGTATCCGAGGAGGTAATACGATAGCTCGTTCTTTGCCTTTTTATATGTAAACAATAATCATCTTTAAAATCGCACATTAATTCTTGTTTATTCACTTGAGCTTCAAGCACATATATATTTAATAAACTGAAAATCAGTAAAACAGAAATTTTGTAAATATTAAATATTGAATTTTTTTTTGTTTTCATAAAAGAAATATTCATGTTACTAACAAGATACAAGCAGTCTAGCCGAGGGTAACCTACTGCCACGCCCGCCGACCGCTACTCGGTCGAGAACCATCTGAAATCAGCCATAACCTCCAGACCAGGCGATATTTACGGCAGTAAAGTCAACCCTCTTTTTAGGACATCCTTAGGACCGGCAGCGTTATGACTCATCTATAGAGGAGCAGTGTTCGATACAGTTGGTTTTATACCCTGGAGAAAGAACTTCTAGTAATCGATGTAGTCGATGTGGTCCTCGCTAAACATAGGTTTGCGCAAAACGGCCTTCTTCTTTGCTCCGCACTTGGTGCAGACGAAGATCCCACCGAAGTCTCCAAATAACGGGTCGTCCCATCTTGAGAAGCCCATTGGATTACCGCATTTGCTGCACATGACCAGCGTTCTCTGCACTGTTGCTTTGAACTCTTCTCTGTCCATTGGCACTCCTTTCCATTTGGTGAAGGTTCTGTTCACTCTCACTATTTTGGGCTACCTGTGACATCCCTTCGCCGTTCTTTCTTAGTTCTCTTTTTGCTCTAACATTTTCCATACATGGAAAATGTTTCACATATTATCCTTATCTCTTAGATATCTATTCGAGATAGCAGTCAAAATATTTCCACCTATTGCTCCAATGCCTATTAAAATCCGGAAATATTTCCGTTTAATTTCCATGAATTTAATATATTTTTGGGTAGCGTGAAAGTCAAGGAAATTCTTTGGAACCTGAAATCAGCCTGTAAAAAGGAGAATTATATATTGATATGTAAATTTTGACCTTGATTAATTAGCAAATGAATACTAAAATCGCACTGTTATGGAGAAACATACTGAGCAGGAACTTATAAGATTATTTGAAGATTGGGCGGGAGAGAATGTTGAAGCCATTCATCCGCTTCCTCCGTCCGGTTCCTATCGCGAATATTATCGTATTAAAAGCACAAGGCATTCAGCCATCGGCGCTTATAATTCCGATAAAAAAGAAAATCGTGCATTTACTGAATTCACCCGGCATTTCCGCTCCATTGAACTGAATGTTCCCGAACTATTTCGGGAAAATGCGGAAGAAGACATCTATCTTGTGGAAGATCTCGGCGATACGACATTATACGCATATATCAATCAGTACCGCGAGGGCAAAAACTACCCTGACCGACTGATTGATATCTATAAATCGGTAATCGAGCAACTTCCGAAATTTCAGATCACCGCCGCAAAGAACCTGAATTACAATGTCTGCTACCCGCGCTCACGTTTCGACAAACGCTCAATGATGTGGGACCTTAACTACTTTAAATATTACTTCCTCAAACTGGCTAAGATACCCTTCGACGAAGAGTATCTCGAGGAAGATTTTCAGGCGTTTACCGATTATCTGCTGCGTACGGAAATCGATTATTTCCTTTACCGGGATTTCCAGTCCCGGAATGTGATGCTCAAAAACGGTATTCCATATTTCATCGACTACCAGGGCGGACGACATGGCGCCTTACAATACGACCTCGCTTCCCTGCTTTATGATTCCAAAGCCGACATGCCCGACGAAGTTCGTAAAATACTGCTGGATCATTACATTACAGTTACATCAAATCTGATCGACATCAAACCCGGGGAGTTTACTCAGTATTTCTACGGCTATGTGCTGATTCGGATCATGCAGGCAATGGGATCCTACGGCTTCCGCGGATTTTATGAGAAAAAAGAGCATTTCCTTCAGAGTATTCCTTATGCCTTGAATAATCTATCGACCCTGCTAAATACTGTTCAGCTACCGGTTAAAATTCCAACCTTATTGAACATTCTAGAAAAAGTCGTTAACTCAAGACGTTTGCAGAGCATCAGCACCGATCAGAAAACATTGACGGTAACGGTTAATAGTTTTTCCTATAAACGGGGCATTCCGATCGATGTATCGGGACATGGCGGCGGATTTGTTTTCGATTGTCGCGCCATCCATAATCCAGGACGATACGAAGAGTATAAAACCCTGACGGGAAAAGATAAACAGGTAATCGATTTTCTAAATAAAGAAGACGATATAAAACAATTTATTAACCATGTCACCAATCTTGTTGATCAATCGGTGGATAAGTATCAAAAGAGAAGTTTTACCAATTTAATGATCAGCTTCGGCTGCACCGGCGGGCAGCATCGCTCGGTCTATTGCGCTGAAGCGTTGGCAAAGCACTTAAAATCAAAATTCGATATCAAACTGGTTCTCCGCCATCTCGAGCTGGAAATGAAACAATAATTACGTTTTACTTATCGTGATAAAACCAATTATGAAAGCGATGATCTTTGCAGCCGGTTTGGGAACACGGCTGAAGCCCCTCACAAATGATCTTCCCAAAGCCCTTATCGAGGTCAACGGGAAAACACTTCTGGAATATGTCATTACCCGCCTTGAACTATTCGGTTTCACTGATATTGTTATTAATGTTCATCATTTTGCCGATAAGATCATCGATTTTCTGAAACAGAACGAAAATTTTGGCCTGAATATCCGGATTTCCGATGAACGTGATAAGTTACTGGATACCGGCGGCGGACTTAAAAAAGCGCTTTCCCTGCTCGCCGGCAGAGAGCCTGTTCTGCTGCATAATGTTGATGTACTATCCACAATCGATTTATCGGCGATGATGATGGCTCACAGAAGTTCAGGTTCGCTGGCAACTCTTGCAGTCAGTCAACGTGATACGTCCCGCTATTTGCTGTTTAACAGTGACAACCGTATGGCAGGTTGGAAAAATAATGAAACCGGTGAAATCCGCGGTCCTGTTCGGGATTCCGAAAACTATGAAACACTTGCTTTCAGCGGTATTCATATCATTGATCCGGCTATTTTCAGACTCATGCCTGATAAGGATGTATTCTCAATTATCGATCTTTATTTACAGATCTGCGCTAAATATCCAATCCGGGCATTTCGTCACAATCCATCCCAATTCCTGGATATCGGGAAACCGGAACAAATGGCGAAAGCGAAAGACTTCCTCAAACGATAATCTTCCAACCCTATTGTCTTTACTGATAAAAAATCTATTATTACTTCTTAGTTTTCAACTGCTTCGCAAACTGGATATCAAAAGCAGGCAACAGATGCCATTGAGTACCAAACGGATAATTACCATATGACAATTTATACCCAAAACAAAGTTGGAACTTCTTACTCTTATTCCATTGAATTAAACCTTTATGTTCAAAGGCAAAATCTTCGTCTGCACCGGGAAAATAAAAGATGTCAACATCGGCTAAATAATACCACTTCTTAAATATCTTTCCTTTTAAATCACAGCCACTTCTGAAGCCATAACCGTTATAAAAAACATTTAACCGTGGAAAAACCAAAGGTAAGTCGATTGTTGTTCTTTTATCAAGATCGCCGAACTTTATCGCAAAATTAAAACCAGCTTTTACGGTAATTAAATGGTAATTCCCAAGCGGCTTTGATAGAATTACCCCATTATAAATCGAAATCATATGTGGTATTTCAAATTCGGGAGAACTTATTCCTCCGGTTCCCTCACGTGATATCAGATTCATTAAAATAGTTGGATAATTGATACCATGATCGGAAGCAAATTGTAATTTGCCCAACTTATCATGTGCTAGTTTTAGATTTAAGTTAGGTGACACAAAAGCGAAGATTGGGTGAAGCGATATTTCCCTGGTTTTAGATAGTCCATATCTCAAAGGTTGAAATATGCCGATCTCATACCGTTTTACCGGGAGCAGATAGGCAGTACCCGAAGACCAGTTTTGATTCGCCGAAATTTCATCGCAAACCAAAGCCGAATTCATTCCAATTAGAATTAACAATATCCCAAGATATCTGATGATATTTTTATTTGCCATTTCCGACCTCCATTTTTGCACTTACAGCAACATGATCTGATAAACTGTTTTCAAATATAATATCTTGATATGTAGAGTCAGTACCGGTAATCCAATTCATATTCGTAAAAAGGTAATCCAGTTTGCGGTTCCAGAAGCCGTCCCATACCGGTGTATGCGTTAAATAATGTTCCTGATCGCTTAAATAATCAGATAGAGGAACTGCTGGATTATATTTGTCATATACTCTTTGTAACCAATCGATTTCCTCAGTAAAGTAGCTGCCTTCTTTGTGCATCGGATCATCATTTGGTCCATGAAATGATTCCCCGACACATTTATCCTCGTC
>JAGLWX010000163.1 GCA_023133185.1 Fidelibacterota bacterium | reverse complement strand
AAACGAATTCCGGCGACAATCCAAAGCGTGATGCTGGAGAGAATCAGATGTTCAAAACTCTCAACTAATAATATCGCTGACTTGATAAAATAAACCTGATAGGTCAATAATCTTGATGAATTGATTTGATCTATCAGACCGGTTTCACAAACCATCCTATAAGTATCCTGCAGAGCCGGATTAAATGCCATAAATGTTGCGAATAGTCCAATTATTCCCGGAAACATCCAAATATCAATATCTGTCAATTGAATTCTGGGAATTAACTCTCCCAATCCTACCACAAACACAAGATATAACGTTAGAGTTGCCAGAATATTTATAGCCGCAGCAATACCGGTGCGTTTGCCCGGTTTTAATTCTGTTAATAATATCGGCAGTATTATATTCATAATTAGAAACCTTCATCCGAATTTAATTTATTTAAAAATTCCTCGATATGGATCGAACTTCCGGAAATTGAAATTATATCGTCCAAATTGATTTTCTTTAAAACAGTAATAAAATCTTTAATATTCTCTGTCACGATTTGAATTGACCGTCCCAGATCATGGATTTCTTTAATCTCTTTAACATGTTGAAGCGCTCTTATCAGTTGATATCCGCCATGCCGGAATTCAATATTGCCGTAAAATGGCAACTCAATCTGCGCTACCATATTTTCCAATGTCCCATCAAAACGGACTTGCCCGTGTTCAAGAACGATCCAGCGATCGGCAGTGGTTTGAATTTCGGTAAATTCATTCGAAGACAGCACGACTGTCTTTTTCCCCTTTTGATCAAGAATATAGCGGAATAAAATCGCGCGAGCATGGTAATCCAAACCCAATGTCGGCTCATCCAGAATGATCACCTCAGGATCACCCATCAACACTTGAACAATATCCAGCCGCCTTTTGATACCACGGGAATAGGTCACAGGATAGTTATCCAGTTCATCTTCAATTTCAAACATTTTCACAAACGGAGTGACCTGACTCTCGAATTCTGTATCCTCTATCCCAAGATAGCGAGCCCGTTTTTCCAGGTTTTCCCTGCCCGTCAGCCATGGATCGTGAATATCGTGGTCCGGCAGATATGCAACGATTTTTTTCACAGCAGCGATATTCTGCTCAATGTCTTTACCGTCGATATAAACCACTCCGCGATCGGGTTTTAAAATCGTTGACAGAATCCTCAACAGAGTCGATTTACCGGCTCCATTCCGACCGATAATCGCAAAAGTCGATCCTTTTTCAATACCGATACTTAATCCGCTAAGTACATATTTTTTCTTAAAATGTTTACTGACATTCTTTAAAGTAATTGATGCTTCCACTAATGTGCCTCATACCATGAATTTCCAATACCTACATCTACTTTCAAAGGCACATCGAGTGGTAAAGCATTCTCCATCTCTGTAACGACAATGGATTTTAGCTTTTCCAGCTCTTCTTCCGGCACCTCAAAAAGTAATTCATCGTGTATCTGTAATATCATTATTGATCGCAATTGCTCTTGAATCAATTTATGATGAATACGAATCATTGCAATTTTTATCATATCAGCAGCCGTGCCCTGGATAGGCATATTGATCGCCGCCCTTTCGGTAGCTTCGCGAATATTCCGGTTGCTGCTATTGATGTCATAAACATACCTAAGCCTGCCGGCTAAGGTTTTTACAAACTCGTTTTCCCTGGCATCGGACAGCGTATTGATGATGTAATTATTGATTCCGGGATAGGTCTCAAAATAATGATCAATAATTTTTCTGGCGTCATTCAGGGGAATTTTCAATTCACCGGACATCCGAAAAGGTCCGGCGCCGTACATAATCCCGAAGTTCACCACTTTTGCAACCCGGCGCATTTCAGACAGCACATCTTTTTCATCGACGCCATAGACCAGAGCCGCTGTTCGCGTGTGAATATCAACTCCTTCTCTAAA
>JAGLWX010000162.1 GCA_023133185.1 Fidelibacterota bacterium | reverse complement strand
GAATAATCAGCCGACAGAAGTTTCCAGCCCGTTCGTTGCGGAATAAAGGATTTGCGTATCTCCCGCCCGATATCGGTGCGAATGGGAATATTTTGAAAATTCGGCTCACTGCTGCTCAACCTGCCGGTAGATGCGACAGTCTGGTTAAATGAACTGTGAACGCGCCCTGTTTGCTTGTTGACTAAATTTGGCAGCGCATCAACATAGGTATTCTGGAGTTTTGTGAGTGTCCGGTAATCCAGTATTAGTCCGGGTAACGGATGTTCATCACGCAATTTTTCGAGGACATTCACTGCCGTCGAGCGTTTTCGCCCGGAGCTAAGTTCCAATTTATCAAACAGTACTTCACCGAGTTGTTTAGGTGAATTGATGTTAAATTTCACATCGGCTTCAAAATATATTTGATCGGATAGCGCCTCAATCTTTTTGCTTAATTCCCGGGACATATTTTTCAGAAAGTCGATATCGATATATACGCCGTTTTGCTCCATTTGCATCAAAACAGGAATCAGGGGCATTTCTATATTTTTAAAAACATCTTCTGTCTTATCATCTTTCAGTTTTTCCCGGAACACGGGAACCAGTTGCAGGGCAACATCGGCGTCTTCAGCGGCATAAAATGTAACTTTATCGATGGGTACTTCATCCATTCCGATCTGATTTTTCCCCTTGCCTATCAAATCCTCGATAGGCTGCATCCTATAATTGAGATACTGCTGACTGAGTTTATCCAGTTTATAGGATCGTGAATCAGGCTGGATCAAAAACGCCGCCACCATGGAGTCAAATACGACATTCTTTAGTTCGATCCCATAGCGTCTTAGAATCAGCATATCGTACTTTATATTCTGACCACACTTTGGAGTGTGCCCATCCTCTAAAACCGGTTTCAAAATATGTAAATACTCCAGCTTGTCATCATTGCCAAACAGAGATTTTTGCATCGAAGGATATTGGATAGGAATATAGACGCCCTTATTTGCTTCCCAACTGAGTGAAATGCCGACGATTTCCGCCTCCATCGGGTTTGTGGATGTAGTTTCCAGATCGACGGACAACAGTGTAACCTTTTTTAATGTTTTAATTAATTTCGCAAGGTCGTCTCGTTTCTGAATTGTTTTATACCATTTTTCAACTTTTACCGATTTTTTCTCAACGCCGAGCGATTTGATCAAACTGTAGAATTCAAGTTCCTTAAACAGTTCAATAAGAACCGGCTGATTCACAGATTTGGTTTTCAGGTCGTCAATTTCTATTTCAAGAGGCACATCTATCTTAATTGTTGCCAGCATCTTGGAAAATATGGCGCTTTTTGCGCCCTCTGCGATCATCCCGGCAATGCGTTTATTGTCAATCTTATCAAGATTCTCTAAAATTCCTTCAAGCGAATTGAATTCACCCAAAAGCGGTTTGGCTTTCGCCGGACCAATCCCTTTAATGCCCGGAATGTTGTCCGATGTGTCTCCGATTAGCCCTAAATAATCCGCTATCTGTTCGGGTTTCACTCCCCACTTTTCCTTTACTCCTTCAACATCAATGATCTCAACAGGTTTCTGCCCTGAAGCGGGTTTATAGACCAGGATATCATCTTCAAGCAATTGCATGAAGTCTTTATCACCGGTAACCATAAATACTGATAGCCCTTTTTTCTTTCCGTCTTTTGCCAGTGTGCCGATAATATCATCAGCTTCATATCCGGGATAAATGATCACCGGGATGTTCATCGCCTCGGTAACCTTGAACATGAATGGCAATTGTGATACAAGTTCGTCAGGCGTTGCCTCCCGTGTGGCTTTATAGTCTGCGTA
>JAGLWX010000161.1 GCA_023133185.1 Fidelibacterota bacterium | reverse complement strand
TCCGTTTCAAATTATCCAATATATTTACGCCGACCTTTTTATTACTGAATTTACACTCCCCGATCAGAGCTTCACCATTTTTATTATATGCCAAGATATCAATTACTTCATTTCTATCCCACCATGCGCCTATCCGTTCATAATCGAATGGAATAATATCCGGATTCCGTTTTAAAAATTCCAGGCATACTTCTTCAAAAATATGTCCCAGGTATATCGAAAAATCCACCTTTATTTTTTGCATAACAATATTGGTGCGATCGTCCTCAATATATGTTAAATAAGGATAAATGAATCTAAACCAAAAACGAAAAAAGTTGTCCTTGATTATATAGATACCCTTACGGCTTTTAAGCGGATTTTCATTTGCCGGAACACGTCTTTCAATAATTCTTAATTCAATTAAATTGTTTAAATATTTACCTACAACACCCCGGTCCAGTTGAGTTGATTGAACTATTTCGTTAATTTTGATTTTGCCCAGTGAGATTGCCCGCATTATAGCAAAATAATTTTGGGGTGTTCGTAATTCCTGCATTAGCAGAAAACGAACTTCATTGTGAAGAAACCTGTCAACCGGAATTATTTGTTCCATAATGTTTTGCCAAATAGATTTTCCGGGATTTGCCAGCTCAAGATAAGCGGGAATATTTCCGAAGACGCCGAGAAACTGAATAAGTTTCTCCGAAGGCTTTAATCCGAGCATTTCGGCTGCATTGGCGTAATTAAATGGTAGCAGCTCAATTTGACCAGTGCGTCGGCCATATAGCGGACTTTTATAGCTCAATACTTTCTTTTCCATGAAACTCATTGATGATCCGCATAATATAAAAATAATGCTGCGTTTTTTAAGCCAATTATCCCAATGCCTTTGTATGATAGAGGGAAGTTCCGGACTTGATTCGACCAGATACGGGAATTCATCAAAAATTAACACTAACTTTTCGGAAAAATTTCTGGATTTTAAATAAGTAAAAAATTGTTCCCAATTACGTATCGGATTTGAAGAGATATATTCATCCTGAAAATGTTCTGCGAGCAACCATGAAACAATCTCAAGTTGTTCAATTGTATTTCGTTGGTCAGCCATAAAATAAATGTGAGCATAATTCTTGAAAAAATGTCTGATTAATTCTGTTTTACCAACGCGACGGCGACCATAAAAAACTATTAATTCGCTTTTTTTTGATTGAAACCGTTCATTTAATATTTTTATTTCTTTTTCACGATTAAAAAACATCTTTCCTCCTTGTTATTACACGATTAATTTAATCATAAGATAACAATATCAAAAGAGATATAAGGGCTTAGGGGACATAGGGGTATAAGGGATATAGGGGGATAGAGAGTGATTAATGTTTATAATTTCGTCTCGGGGTCAGCCGAATGGTATTGGGCTGGAGCGTTGAGACGAGTGGTAAGGTCAGAAACTTCAGAAGGTTGAGTTGATTCTAAAGGAAAGTGTAAAATCTGACATGTTTGCGGCTGAGTTACAAAGATTGGGGTAATAAGGATATGGGGATATAAGGGACACTTCTCCCCGAAGATCGGGATTTCTTTCCATTCAACTTTTTAGAGGGGGACCCTAGTAAATCCCCCTTAGAAGGGGGATGTAATTTGGTATGTACTTTTGCTAAACACAAAAAAGCCCTCTATAAAAGAGGGCTTTTTTTGCATATACTCAATTATTATTATTGTATATTCGGCTGCTCCAGTCCGTAGCCTTTCTTCTTATCTTCCGCTTTAAGCAGGAAGGCAAAGATCAATGCAAGCATACCAAAACCCGTGAAAATGATCATTGGCAAGGTATAATCGTAATGAACGATTCTTCCGCCATCAATAAATTCTTCGCTGGTGATACAATATTTATCAAGTACCCAGCCAATTAGTAACGGAACACCCATCAATCCCCAGTTTTGTATCCAGAAAATTAACGCATAAGCTGTGCCCAACTGTTTTTCGGGTATGATTTTCGGCACTGACGGCCACATGGCGGAAGGTACAAGCGAGAATGCGATTCCAAGTATAATTACGAGTACAATGGCTATTAGATAATTATCAAGTCCCGGGATGGCAAACACGGCATGAACAAAAATAAGCATGATTGCACCGATTATCATAATTGTGGCTCCTTTGCCTTTTCGGTCGTAAAGATTTCCAAAGAAAGGGGTCATGAACAAAGTCCCAAATGGAAGCAGGCTCGGAATAAGCCCGGCAAATTCAGGGTCAACGCCATATTTGTTTACCATTAAGTCGGCTGCATATTTCAGGTATGGAAAAACAGCTGAATAAAACAATACACAGAGGATCGCGATATACCAGAATCCTTTGTTTTTAACGATCAATCCTATGTCGGAAAGACGGAACGCTTCCTCATCTTCATCATTCATACCCGCATCTGAAGCTTCAAGCTTTTTATCCATAAAAGTATAAAGAAAGAAAGAGATCAGCCCAATAACCAGCATGATCAAACATAGCAGGATAGGCGCCGAAACATCGTGGAAATGATTTGCAATTGGCACGGGAATAACCAGGGCTAACACGGTCCCCATTCGTGCGGTTGACATTTCAAGCCCCATAGCAAGGGCTAGTTCTTTTCCTTTAAACCATTTAACAATAATCTTTGAAACTGTAATGCCTGCAATTTCGACGCCCACACCAAAAATAGCGTAACCAAAAGCTGCAAAGGCTATCTGACTTTTTATGCCCAGGATGGTAGCGCCTTCAGGAAAAGTTGTGCTGATTGCCCAATATTTAATTGCCGTACCGACGATCATGACGGTAGCTGCCCCCAAACCGGTAAACCTAACCCCCATTTTATCGAGGATTATCCCGCCTAAGATCAACATCAGCAGAAAAACATTGAACCAGCCATAAGCGCTTGTAAATAAGCCGTATTCGGTACTCGTCCATAGAAGTTGTCCTTCGAGTAGCGGTTTTAACGGCGCCATAACATCAGCAAGGAAATAGCCGGTCAGCATTGTAAAAGAAATAATCCCCAATGCTGCCCAACGCGCTGTCTTTGAATCCCTTAAAGTTTTTTTAATCTGTTCTGTCATATCTGAATCTGCTCCTTCTTCAATTGGTTTTTCGTGAAAATCGCCCGTAATCTACGGAATTCCATTTGAATTTTAAAAAGTATTGTCCGGGGATTGTTGTCTATGCTGAAGATTATGATTAAATTCTGCCGATTTTTATCAACCAATTATAAGGAGATAATTACGATGGCTCATGTAATTAGCGACGAATGCATTGCTTGCGGCGCGTGTTTGCCCGAATGTCCGGTAGAAGCGATCACCGAGGGCAAAATCTATGTTATTAATCCCAATCTTTGTACTGATTGCGGCTTATGTGTTGATGTCTGTCCGACTGAAGCAATTAGCCCGGTCGATTAAACGGTCGGGCTTTTGCTTATATATACTAATTTGCCTCAAATGTCCTATAATCAGAGATTGTAACCTCCCCTTTTTCCTCCGGCAGCTGCCGGAAGAGGATTTCTCTACCGGGAGTCCCCGTGGGAAAGAGGTGGTTAATATATTTGAGAAATCAAAGAATATCGTTACATAAGGCAAAACTTTTTCCTCGTTCTAAGAATCCTTTTGGGAAAGAGGTCTCATTGAGAAAAATTGCGACTATAAGAACAACAAAACTATCATTGTAATATGACGGGATATTTATTGAAAACCAGATTCTTTTTGGGATTCGCCATCCTGCTCTGCGGCGCTTTTTCATGTCAATCGACAATGCCAAAAGCCACCGTAAAAACGGGATTGGACATCGTCGTTGAAAAACAATTTACCCAATTTGCCGGTAAGCGGGTCGGGATCATCTGCAATCATACGGCTCGTGATAAAACCGGTAAACATATTGTCGATCTGTTTCATGATAGCGGTGTTTGTCGGGTAACGGCAATTTTCGGTCCCGAGCATGGATTCCGGGGAATATACGCCGACGGACGAAAAATCAACAATGATACGGACGAAAAAACTGGAGCCGCTATTTACAGTCTATATGGGAAAATCCGTAAACCGACCAGCGAAATGCTTGATAGTGTTGACGTACTGGTTTATGATATCCAGGATGTCGGCGCCCGTTTCTATACTTACATCACAACCATGTCGCTGGCAATGGAAAGCGCTGCCGAAAAGGGGATTCCGTTTGTTGTGCTCGATAGACCCAACCCAATACAGTGTGACCGTGTCGAGGGACCATTGCTGGATATGAACTTTCAATCTTTTGTGGGACATCATAAAATTCCAATCCGCTACGGCATGACTATCGGAGAGCTGGCTCGCTGGATCAATAGAGCCGGGCATCTCAAAGACAGCGCGAAAGCTGACTTAACTGTTATTAAAATGGCAGGATGGAACAGGCAGCTCTGGTATGATGAAACCGATTTACCGTGGATATCGCCTTCGCCTAACATGACACATCTCGGCACAGCGACGGTATATCCCGGCTTCTGCCTCCTGGAAGGAACCAATTTATCAGAAGGGCGCGGAACCGAATATCCCTTTTTACAATTTGGCGCTCCGTGGATCGATGAAAACTCCTATGTTGAATCACTCAATAATTTAAATCTTGCCGGAGTCACTTTTGAACCGGTCACATATACCCCTATAACGATTCCCCATATTGCCTATAATCCCAAATATGAAAATCAGCTATGTCGTGGCGTGCGGATAATTGTCACCGATCGCGACCAATTTATGCCGGTTCGGGCAATAGCGCTTATTCTTGAAAAAACCAAGGCGCTGTATCCCGACAGATTCCGTTTAAGATCAAGAATTGATCGGTTGTACGGAAGTGATAAATTGCGCAACGCTCTGGTACAGGGCGCTCCGGTCGCTGATTTGATCGAAAGCTGGAATGCCGACCGGCAGATGTTTTATGAACAGACTTATTCATACTATTTATACAAATAAATCTCGATAGATATTTTAGTATTTCCAAACACACAGTGAGCGACTGAAATTTGCATCCGTTTTTAAACGAAATTACCCGGTTTTCCAAATCTCTTGCGCGCAAGCAATTACTTTGCTTTTTGTTTAATTATGATGACATTGTTGCTCAAAACCCGCGGGGAAAATCAACGATCCTCGAAAGAATTGTCTCAATCTCAAAAGTTCCCTGCCTGTGCTCCGGAATAATCAGCCGCAACCCGCTTAATGAACTTCAAAAAATATCCGGCACGGAAAAGATTATTATTGCAGGTAGTTCCGGGTTTGAAATTGACAGTCCGGATTTTTCATGGACGTTTCCGAAATTAGGGCTTATCCGTCACCAACTCGAAAACACATTCTCAACAATCCAGATGAAGATCGGTCCATCGTGGGCAAAAGAAAATGTCATATTCGATGGCGTGGGGCTCCGAATTCGCACTCCTCAAAACGATGCGGTTTTGTTCCAACGGCTGTCTCTCATTTTGCAACACGCTTTACAGGATACGCATCTCTCAATCGTTCAGCAAACTATGTTCATCAACATTATTCCGACAGATAAGTGGAATAAAGGTCAGTGCTTTGCTAAAATTTTCGAGTTGCTGCCCCGAGCTCACGGTCTTTTGCCCGTAATAAGTTATTTTGGCGCTGAACGAAATGACGAGCCTGCTTTCAAACAGGTAAACCTGTTTGGCTATTCCGTATTATTGCGGGAGAACATAGGGCGCAAAACAGAGGCGCAGTACTTCCTGCGAAACACAAACGAGCTAAACAAGCTGCTTTTATGGCTTAATTCACAGTAATTATTTGTTGCTGTTTAGGTTGTCCCAAAATGAGACGGCGCGACGAATACAGGGAATAATGATAGAGCCTCCTACAATTAAAGCGACCGCAATTACCTCTTCAATCTCCTGATCAGAAGCTCCGCATTCATAGCAACTCCTCATTGGATTCAATTCCGTCGTGAAAATAAAGTATATGAAAATCAAAATTGTTTTGGAAGGAAAATAAACAACCCCGCAACCAACAAAGAGAGCAGTGGGTTCGCTCTTTATATTTTGAAATTGCGGGATCGATTTAATTTAAAACGCTGACAGCCTTTTTATCGCGACTTTTTCGCTCAAATGTCACAACGCCGTCAATTAGAGCAAAAAGAGTATGGTCATTGCCCATTCCGACATTATTACCAGGATGAATTCTGGTGCCGCGCTGACGAATAATAATTGAACCTGCCGTTACAAATTCACCGCCATAGTGTTTAACACCGAGACGCTTGGAATTGCTGTCACGACCATTTTTTGAACTGCCAACACCTTTTTTATGTGCCATTGTATATAACTCCTAGTCCTGCTTCGCTGTGTCTTCTTTTTTCTTTTGAATTTTGGGAGCGGTCTTTTCGGGTTTTGCCTTAGCTTCCGTCATCAGACCGGCAATCTCCAAAAGTGTATAGGGCTGACGATGACCCTTTTTTACCTTATAACCTTTACGGCGTTTTTTCTTGAATACAATAACCTTTGGAAGACGTTTATGTTCAACAACAATCGTTTTAATTTTAGCGCCCTTTATGTGCGGCTCGCCAATCTTAATATTATCACCTTCTCTAAGGTATAATACAGAATCGACTATATATTCTTGACCCTCTTCTATATCCAGTTTGGGCACTGCTATTTTTTTTCCTGTTTCCAGAACTACCTGATCACCGGATATTTCGGCAATGGCATACATATCACTCTTCATAAATCTCTCTGATCTTGGTTTTCAATAAGGCTTGCAAATTTAGAGAATCCACGGAGATTTGTCAAGTCTAATATTGGTCGGTAATATCGTCTCCGGTTTTAGATAGATGTACTTTAAAATCATCAATCGGGATTAAATTATCCTCCACTATTTTTATTCTGAGAAAGTTTTTCCACTGAATTCTTCGCATAAGATTGTTGGTCGATTCTCTTATATATTCTACCATGTCGGGATGCAGATGTAGCGTGAGACGCTTGCTCCGCGATTTTACCTTGAACCTCCTAAACCAACTCTCTATTTTGGTAACCACCGATTCCTTAGAAGAAATGCGCCCGGATCCATGACAGAGCGGACACTCCTCGCTGACACTGTAGAGTAGATTTAACCGGGTACGCTGGCGGGTCATTTCCAATAAACCAAAATCCGATATAGGAGAGAGCGCAACTCTTGCGCGGTCGCCCTGAAGCTCTCTTTTTATATCCAGAAAAACCTTCTTTCTGTTTTCACCCTCTTCCATATCAATAAAATCAATGACGATCAGACCGCCAATATCTCTGAGCCGCAATTGCCTGGCGATTTCTTTCGCCGCCTGAAGATTGATCTTAAGCGAATTTTTTTCATGATCCTTTTTGCCGATAAATTTTCCACTATTAACATCTATCGTAGTCATTGCTTCAGTGTGTTCGATAACTATAAAACCGCCGCATTTTATCCACACTTTCTTATTCAGAGATTTATTAAATTCTTTCTCGATATTGTATTCATCAAACATTGGATTGCGGGAATGGTGATATTCTATCTTCCTGATGAACTGTGGCGAGACACTTTTAATATATGCATGGAGCCGTTTGTAAAGAACTTTAGTGTCAACGATAATTTTATCCACATCCGATGTCAGCAGGTCCCGGATGATAGTAGATGTAATTTCCATATCACGATAAACACACACCGGCGCCGGGTCGATTTTAACGCTGGCTTCCAATTCCGCCCATTTCTCCATCAGGTTTTCCAAATCATTCTTCAGGACTTTCTTGGTCTGTCCTTCGGCGACGGTGCGAATAATCAGTCCAAACTTATCCGGTTTTAGCTCCTGGGCGATTTTCCGTAATCGATTCTTTTCAGCCCGCTTGTAGATCTTTTTTGATATCCCTATATAATCCGCATTGGGAACAAGCACCAAAAATCGTCCCGGGATCGATATATCTGTAGTCACCCGCGGTCCTTTTTGGGCAAAAGATTCTTTGATGACCTGCACCAGAATTTCCTGCCCGGTTTTTAATCGCATCCGTCGTTCCTTCTGTGGTTTTCTACGCCTTGGTCGCGTGGTGCCTGTTTCGTCTTCATCACGATCGACGCTTCCGATTATCGAAGTGACTGTTGCGGAATCATCCATTTCTGAAAAAGGTAGAAATGCATTAAGATGATACCCAATATCAATAAATGACGCCTGTATGGCATCAACGACATTTTCAACTTTGCCTTTATAAATATTTCCTAACATTCTGGTCCGTTCCGGTTTCTCCACAAAAAATTCCACCAGATCTTTGTTCTCCAGAATAGCTATGCGGGTTTCTTTACTTGTTTCACTTATTAAAATTTGTTTTTCCATATTTTTTCCTAATCTAAAATTAATTTGCCTGCAAATGAGTCTTTTTGCGGCAAATATGTATATTCTCGTTAATGCCCAGCTCCGGCAAAATCTCTCCGGGACGGGCGGTCTGTCCATCTAACACGCGCATTGACAACAAGATTCGTTGATCGACCACCTTGATAGTGTTGACAAATTTGCGGACGTTAATTACTTTCTTCCGGTCTTTTCGAACACGTTCAACCAATATTTCCGTACATTTCAAAAACATCTGAATTTTTGCCTCGATATCTTCGGGTATAGTATGAAAAACCTGAATTTCATAATCAAAACCCTTTACCCTTGAGAATATTGAGGCGGATTTCAGCGGTATTATTGACGCTGACTCAATCATCATACCAGCAGGTAATTGCTCGTTTAAACGATCAACAATATCTTGGGCTTCACTTTTCAATACAACTTCAAGGTATTCGTCTTCAGATGAATATCCAAGGGGCAGGGGATACCCGGATGAGATTATCGGACGCTTATTAAACCCCTGGGTAAATGCAAGATCCAGATCTGCCCGGCGCAATGCCTGCTGAAATACTCGCATTATATCCAGATGAGAAACAAATCGTACCAAACCGGTTTTTCGATATCGGAACTGGTATTTAATTCTTTGTTCGTCAATTACCGCTTCTTCCGCTTTTTCATCTTTCTTTTCTGCCTCTGATTTTTGCACGAGGTTCATAGACAAATGTTCCGGGTCACACACGCCGCACCCAACACATCCATCACGACAATCCTGTGTAATCTCTTCCCGGTATGCTTTTTCTCGCTCGTTCAGCAGAAAGTTTTTCTCAACCAACGAATCAATATGATCCCATGGTAGCATCTCATCTTCATTTCGTTCACAGATATAATTTTTATGGTCAATATTATTCTTTTCAAATGCTTTTTCCCAGATTGCCGGGTCGAAAAACTCACGCCATGAATCAAACCGCGCTCCCATTTTCCAGGCGTCATAAATCAATTCGGCGATCTTTCGATCTCCCCTGGCTAACACCCCTTCAAGTTGAGAATAAAGCGGATTGCGCGCCATTACTTTTACGCGTCTCGATCTCTTCAGCAGCGGTTTTAATATATCCAGTTTTCTTTGAATCTCTTCCCGGCTGGCTTGTGCTTCCCATTGAAAGGGCGTAAAAGGCTTGGGGACGAATGTGGATAATGTAATGTTCAGAGAAAGGCGTTTTTTACTGTATTGCAAAATTGTATCTGTCAGGCTGGCAATTGCCAGGATGTCTTCGTCCGTTTCAGTTGGCAAGCCCAGCATAAAATACAATTTTAATGACCGCCAACCATATTGAAGAGCAATTTCCACGGAGCGAATTAAATCTTCTTCCGTGACTTTTTTGTTAATAACCCGGCGCAACCGCTCCGTTCCGGTTTCGGGCGCAAAGGTTAGACCGGATTTACGTGTTTTCCGCGCAATATAGGCTATTTCCTCCGAAAAACTATCCAGCCGTAGCGATGGTAATGACAGCCCGATTCTCCGGCAATCCAATAGTCCCGAGATACCGTTAATCAATTTCCCGATTCCATTATAATCCGAAGACGAAAGAGACAGGAGAGACACGTTTTCATATCCCGTTGCTTTGAGTGAGTCTTCAATCTGTCGCTTGATGTCTTCCGGCAAACGCTCGCGGACCGGACGATAAATTATGCCCGCCTGGCAAAACCGACATCCCTGGGTGCAGCCACGCATGATTTCCGCCACGAGTCTGTCCTGGGCGATTTCTATCAAGGGAATAATCGGTTTTTCGGGGAAATAATCGGGTTTTAGAAACGGGACGCGCTGAGAGATTATTCGGTCGGGAATATCGGCGCTGATCGGGCGAGGAAGAATAAAGCCGTTTTCGGTAGTCTGATTAGTATAAAACCGTGGGATATAGAGTCCCTGAAATTCCCGGACTATTTCATGCAGAATATCCTGGCGGTGAACTCCTTTTTTCTTGCGCTTAGCGATAAATTCTACCAGATGCACAATAATATCTTCACTATCTCCGATTACAAATACATCGATGAAGGGCGCTAACGGCTCAGGATTATAAGCGCTTGTCCCGCCGGCTAGTACAATGGGGTCTTTGTCGTCACGTTCCTCAGATCGAACTGGTATTTGCGACAGATCAAGAATATTCAAAATATTAGTGGTCGTTAATTCGTATGGAAGAGTAAAGCCCAGCACATCGAATTGGCGAACCGGCGCTTTTGATTCAAGACCGTAAAGAGGTAGCGATCGCGCTCGCAGCTGTTGTTCAAAATCGGTCCACGGAGCATAAACCCTGTCGGCGATAATGGTCTTTTCCCGATTGAGAATATGATATAAAATTTGAAATCCATAATATGACATGCCCACATCATAGACGTCGGGATACGCCAACACGATAGACGCCTGGGCTTTAGAAAAATCCTTGCGCCGGGCATTGAATTCATTGCCGGTATAGCGCCCCGGTTTTTCTACAACAGGTAAAATTTCCTGCTCAATGACGGAGTGGCAGTTCTCAGCCTGCCTGTGAAAAGTCAGAATATCTCCTTAACTAGAGAAAAATTTATGATTACCCACTCATTTCTGAATGGG
>JAGLWX010000160.1 GCA_023133185.1 Fidelibacterota bacterium | reverse complement strand
ACCGTCTTCAGGGCGTCAATTACCCGCTGAATATGCTCGGTCTCATCTACGCCCAGTTCCCGGATTCCCTGCAATATTTCTTCCCGGTTGACTTTGGCGGCAAAGGCTTTTGTTTTAAACTTCTTTTTGACCGATTTGGGTTTGACATCGTGAATACTTTTGGATGGGCGCACCAGAGCAACCGCTATAATAAATCCCGCAAGTTCATCAACGGCAAAAAGCGCTTTCACCAAAAGCGTATCCCGGGGCACGCCGGTATATGATGCATGTCCCATAATGGCGCGGCGCATTTCTTCCGGGTATCCTTCTTTTTCCAGGATTTCGTTGCCGCGGTACGGATGGTTTTGCTCATCCGGATATGCCTCATAGTCAAAGTCGTGTAGAAGCCCGACTATTCCCCAGTAATCTTCATCCTCACCATAATGTTTTGCATAAAACCGCATCGCCGCTTCTACAGCCAGCGCATGTTTGATCAAACCATCTGTTTTCGTATATGTAGTCAATAATATCCATGCTTTTTCACGTTCCATAATTCCGTTTTCCTCTATTTTTAACTTTTTAATATAATGAAAGTGCGATTCCTTTTCGAAGCAATATCCGCTTAAAACGGCGTTCATAAATCATGCGATATTGCTCTTCTTTGTCCGGAAATTTCTCCAGTATCAATGTTTTAACGCGGCTTAGATATTCCAGAGATTCCGGTTCATTCATGGTTTTTTGCAACAAGCTCCGGCAGACATTATCGGTAAAAATCCGCAGCCACCTGATCCGGCGCTGCTCTTCACGCAGGGCATTTTCATAATTATCACACGACTCGAACATCATAGATAATATTCCGATCTTTCAAATACTCCATTATGAAATTTATGTGATCGCCCTTCTCTCCAAGATATTCCAGCGGGCAGATTCCGGTGCGGTTGAATTTCCCATGCAGCACTAAGTTTGCTGCGGCAGAACATGTATAGCCGGTAGTTCGTGCCATCGATGATGTCTTTGTCGTTTTATCATAACGATCAACCATATTATAAACATACGTTCGCGGGTGTCCCTTTTCAACACCGGAGATCGTTATACGCATAACCGTGATTTCTTCTTCATCGGCTCCGAGATCCCACATTCTGAATAGAAGCGCCGAGCTGAGATCGAGGGGTGATATTTTTTGTCCTTTTACATCAATGGGTTTCTTGTCAAAAAATCCGGTTTCTCTTAACACCCGGATAATATCTATATGACCGGGATATCTCAGCGTTTTTTCCTTCATGTTCGGAACGTTCACCGTCTTTATCAAGCTTCTCAAGCCGTCCGTATTAAACGCTTCCAGTGTTCCGAGCGGGTCAATATCAACGTATTCGGGATCCGACAGCGCTTCTTTTTCTACAATTCTGCCGTTTTCTACAAAGCGCGCCGGGCGTAAATACTCTTCAATCACATCGGAAGGGGAAAAAGGAGCTTTATACTGATAAGGCAAGATGCGTTTAACCGGCAAACCGCCCACAAGACATTCAAATGAATCAACCGTCATCCGTCTATGATGATATCCAAGCAGTAAATTACTCATTCCCGGCGCCACACCACAATCGACTATAGCTATAACACTCTTTTCCTTTGCCAGTTCATCAAGATCAAAAGGGTCTTCGGGGAAAAATGCAATATCTACGACATTTTTTCCGTTTTCAATAATGGTCTTTAAAGTATTAAAGCCCATCGAGCCCGGTACCGCCGAGATGACTATATCGACATCTTTAATTATTGCGCTTATTGCTGCCGGATCAGACAAATTCTCCGTAATTGTATTTATCTGATAATATTCATCGAGTGGTTTCAGGTGTGATCTGTTCACATCTACGGATGTGACGTCATACTGCTTGTGGAGATCCACCGCTATTGCGCTTCCGACCATTCCCGCACCCAATACGACAACTCGTTGCATATTAAACTTCCCTTAATTTAAACGGTACAATTCCGGTTTCCGGTCTAAAAACAAATTGTTATTTTCAGTGATGTTTTTATTGTCGGCTTCAGCCGGATCAATATCGACGATTAAGACGCCTTCCCGATCTTTGGAAAGCTGCCCAAGACGTTTTCCTGAGATATTAGTCACCTGGCTATTGCCGATAAATGTTAATTGTTGTCCATCCGATAATCTCTCCGTCCCAATTCGGTTTGCCGTTGTCGTAAAGACCCTGTTTTCAATGCTCCTCGTAACCATTGCGTCGGGACAATAGGGCAACACCAGGTTCGCCGGGTGGGCTATCAGCTGGGCGCCATCCAGCGCCAGTGTCCGGGCAGCCTCCG
The DNA here is from genome assembly GCA_023133185.1 of Fidelibacterota bacterium. Taxonomy (GTDB): domain Bacteria; phylum Fidelibacterota; class UBA2242; order UBA2242; family UBA2242; genus UBA9312. The sequence continues at coordinate 6,909 of JAGLWX010000160.1, read as the reverse complement.
GAAAGATCCAGTCAAAACATATCATAACACCGATCCTTACACCCCGAACTGAGAAAACTGCCGGCGCTTTATTACCGGGATCGAAAAGTTTTTTTTCATTATCAAATAGATGAATCTTGCGGTAAGTCCCAATGTGAACGCCATTATCAAAGATGACAGCGCTGTTATAAATATTTTTATTACATTTTTCGGCAACACCCATTACTACAGACATATTCAGGCGTTTTGTGATAGACATCAACCAGGAGTCGGTTTGACCGCCCGGGAACGGTTCCGCGATAGAGCCAATCTCGGTCTTTGAGTTAAACAGATAGCCCGTTGTACACAATTCCGGTAATATCCACAAATCAATATTTGTATGGCGGCACAATGTCGATTCAATTTTCTTCAAATTTCCAGAAATGTTTCCCCATAATGGAGCAAATTGAGATAAGGCAATTTTCATATAGTCCTAAATGTAATTAACCTGTTTAATTCATAAATCTTGTCACTTCCGAATCCCTTCGGGAAAAGACAATAGAGCTTCTAAAAATTAATAAAATATAGATATTGAAATATGCGAAATAACTCAAAATTTATACCTTCCCTTTTTATCTTTATTTTTATATTAAACATCATTTTGTGTCTTAGTGCCTTCGTGGCTATAAATAATTCAGGTTAAATGAAATTAAAACAAAGGTTCATGATAAATAAAACATATAACAGTAACAAAAACACTCCTTCGAGCCGCGAAAGACGGCGCCCGATAAAGAGAAAGACAGCAAACAGAACCGTTATGCACAACATGAAAACATTTTCAAAACGAATCACATGTGCATCTATTTTTAACGAATAAATCATTGGCACTATGCCCAGCACAAAAGCCGTATTAAAAAGATTGCTGCCAATGATATTGCCAATTGATATTTCATCTTCTTTTTTTATCACCGCCACAACGCTGGTAAACAGCTCCGGCAGAGACGTGCCAAGAGCAACGATTGTCAATCCAATGACCAGCTCTGAGATTCCCACGGCTCGCGCAAGACCGATAGCTCCCCTGACCGTCAGCTGTCCTCCGATTACGAGTCCCAACAAACCCAATACAGTGAGAAATGTATTTCTGATAATATGTCCCTTTTCCATCGGCGTCGGATCGATATCTGCACTATTACGAATTTTCCGGTTGGCAATAATAAAGGTCATATACACAACAAACACGACCAGCATAAGCGCGCCCTCATAACCCTTCAGGGTGCCGTCCATGCAGAATAATACAAACATCAACGTGATTAACAGCAGAACCGGAAGCTCAAGTAAAAATATTCTTTTTTTTACTTTAATTGGGCGAATTACCGATGACAGACCCAGCACCAGCAGAATATTAGCCAGATTGCTGCCGACTATATTCCCGACGCTGATACCGTCCACTTCTTTAACGGCGGCGAAAAAACTGACGACAAACTCCGGCATCGACGTGCCTAAAGCAACGATTGTTAAACCAACAACGATTTTTTTAACACCGAGAGAAGCTGCAATGGAAGAGCTTCCTCTAACGAGGAAACCAGCTCCGTAGTAGAGTAGAATAAAACCAGCCAAAAAATACAGTAAGTACATATACCCCCAAGACACTTCCGCTTATTTCATTGACCGCGGGCAGTCTGCGAATCCGGTAGATAAGATCGGATAAAATTCATTCCGTAAATAACATGTTGAACGTCAGGATGCCTTTTTCTTAATTTTTTATTTAAAATACCATATGCTCTTTGATAATAAAATTGAGCGCGCGGATACTTTTCAACACGCACATAATGATCGGCGATATTCGCAAAAACCCGCCCAAGATTGGGATGATCAAAGGGCATAACGCTCTCTATAAATGCAGCGCATCTATAATAAAAATCTTCTGCTCTTGCTTTGTTTTCTTGTCTTTCATATAAATCTGCAAGTTGGCATAAATACACCGCCTTCCGAAAAATCCACGGTGCTTTTTTATTTTCGGCTATTTCAATCAGATCGTACAATATTTTTTCGGCTTTATGGAACTTTTCCTGACATAAATATAACGACACGAGATTCTCAAGAGTTGGTATCAGCTCTACCGAAGATTTTCCATATATCGATTTCTTTAATTCGACAGACCGAAGGTAAAATGTTTCCGCCACGTCGTAACGTTGCAACAGGTCATAAACCCAGGCAAGGTTATTGAGTGTTTTTGCGGTTTCCAGATGAGTGTTCCCAAAAAGAGTCTTCGAAAACACATACGATTCTTCTGCAATCCATAGCGCATGTTCATAGTCACCTGTTTCTATGAGATTCAAAATTTTTTCATCGTATGCGGTCATTGGATTATTCACTAAAGGACCTCCCTTTATTTTTCTAATAAATCTACAGAAGTCATATAATCATTACAAACATCAAAGTAGTGTTTAAAAACAAATATGGCAATAAAAACCATTCTATTTTATGATTTCCTTTCGTATTTTGCATCATTATGATGGAAAAGGTCACCGCAAACAAACATTTTAATACGGCAATTGCACATTCTATCGTCAATCATCGGCTCGAGCGACATCAGGAAAGCTTGTATTTTCAGCACTGGAGGAATTGTGGTCTCTGTCGGGAACTGCTTTCAAAACAGAAACAAACGACTGGATTCACGATGATGCTCCAAAAACCGTTAGCAACATTTTTATTATCGGGTCACTCTACAATTCCATACCATATGTTATGTTCAGAAGATGCTGTTCTTGCCATATCGTTTAGTTGTGATGAAATCAATCAAAAGATCAGAGATATTGGTGTAAACCCACAATCTAAAGGTCAGCCCAAATTTTCATTATGTCTTATCAGTGAAATTGACGCCTATTTAAAACATGGAACCAAATTTCATATTCCGCCAATTAATGTCTTCTTTGTAAAATCCGGCTTTATGCTGCAAGCGCTCTTTTGGACCTGGCTGATTCCATTCGGATCAGTGGTCAGCTACGGAGACATTGCCAATTGGTGTGGTAAGCCAAAAGCTGCCCGCGCTGTCGGCGGCGCGCTTCATAATAATCCCATTCCGTTCCTGATTCCCTGTCACCGCGTGATTGGCAAGGACGGACACTTAACCGGTTTTAGCGCCGGTATAAAAATTAAACGTCATCTGTTATCGGTTGAAAAAAGGATTTGAAGCCATCAAAATCAAGTTTTGAATTTTTCAGGAAATTAATGTAATTTTACCTTTATGAAACACATCTGTATCTTTTTTGTAAACCTTCTGCTTATATCGGTCTCTTTCTCCGATATCCCTTTAGAAGGAACATGGATGTTTAATATTGGCGATGACTCTACCTGGACTGAAGTTGATTATAATGATTCTGCCTGGTATCCCGTCAAAGTGCCGGATTCGTGGGAAAACCAGGGTTTTGCAAATTATGATGGTGTGGCATGGTATCGAACTAACTTTAGTGTCGATTCAAATTATTTTGCACATGATACTCTATATCTTCATATCGGAAAGGTTCGTGATACCGAGCAGACATATATTAATGGGTTTATTTTAAGTGATACAAGCCGGAATATTGATTCAATGGAAACTCTTTATCACGCATTTCCGACAAGCTTAATACGGCAGAACAACCTTCTCGCAATCAGGATTTATAATCAGTCCGGAAATGGCGGCATCCTTTCCGGTCCGGTAAAAATATCTGTCACACCTCCGGAACCGTCGCTTATGAAAAAAGGTCCCGCGCCGCATCGCTCCACATATCGGTTGCCTTTCGGCAACGGTGTCGCCATTGCCGCATATCAAGTCGATAAAAGAGAGTTTAGCGATTTCCGACCTCATTTATACACTCAATTTGATGAAACCTCTTTGACGCTCACGGTGGCGACATCCGCCCGAACCGTATTGTTTCAGAATCGCCGGGAAATTCCCCTTGCGGATTTGCCGACAGTTTCTGCCGGTTATGTTGAAGGGACCGGAATCGTTCATCACAAAATACACGGACAGGAATTTACCCTGGATCAGTATGCCTTTTCTCCCTTTTCCAAAGATAACGCCTTCTGGATTTTTTATGCGGTGCTAAAGGGAGATTCTTTAGAAAATTTTTCGCTGAATTTCGAAATCACGGACAAAGACCCAAATTTAAATGTGGGCAAATGGTCGTTCCGGGATAAAAACCGGAAATGGCTTTTCGTCATCTGTTACTACAGTGACATACCGAATCCCAAGTCCTACACGGTAGTGCGTAAATATAAAAATGAGCATCCCGGGTTTACTGCACTTATCAAAGAAATTGACTGGTGGAAGAAATGGCATAAAAAAACGATTTTACCGCCAAACATCTCAAAAGAAGAAGTATCAGTTTATTCACAATCGGTTGCCGTTCTAAAAATGGCTCAATGCCGTGAGAGATTTCCCGCCAGGGGACAAATCGTTAATTCCTTCCCCCCTCAAAAAAAGATCATGTCGGCGCCTGTCAGTATGGGGTTCGTAATTGATGCCTTTTTGAATTCCGGGCATCATGATGAAGCGCTATCGGCGCTACAATTTATAATGAACGGGCGTTGCGGGAGCTATAAACATATTCAATGGGCGGGAGAAGATATTGGTGTCGGACAAAATTACTGCATATCAACCGATCATTATTTTGGAAATGGATCAGAGGCAAACAGCGCCGGAGAATTCGGACCCCGGCTCTACCTTGGTAACTTTGGTGTAGTTCTCTGGAATCTTAAACAATATGTAGAAATTACAAACGATGTAAAGTTTCTGGAATATTATTGGCCAAAAATTTCCACCGAAATCGCCGATGTTATTATTAACAGCATTGATGACACAGGTTTGATCCGTGCAGACAATGGATTTTTCAACAAAGGTGCGCCCAAACATTATACATTTACATCGGTAACAGCATACCGGGGTTTAGTTGACGCCGCCTGGTTGGCTCGCATGGTAAATGACGAGCTCAAAGCCATAGAATATGAAAATGCCGCAATAGCGCTCCGCCAGCAGATAGAAATTAATTTATACGATGACGAATATAATGCGTTACAAGCATTTATGGAGAGCAAAGAGATGGCGCTCGACGCCGTAAACGCCCTGGCATTAATCTGGGTCTTTACTCCCCAGGATTTTATTAGCAAAGGAACCCTTTCTGTTTTCGAAAAAAATCTCGCGCTAAATCACGGCTTTCGTCGTTATATAAGCCCTATAAATCGACGTCAGCCCGAGTGGGTGTTCGGTGATATTCTTCTGTCAATTCTCAATAAACGCATGACAAACTTCGATAAAGCCGATGCGCTCCATATGTGGATTACACGGCAGGCGTTTGTTAATTTCGGGCTCATCCCGGAATATTTTGATTATCTCAATTCTGATTATACCGGAAATATTCCGCAATGCGGTCTCGGTGCGGGAATCTATGTATCATCGTATTGGGGGGAATAAATTATCCTGAAAAATTTTCCTTTTATTTTAACAACTCTTTTTTGGACGCTTGTCTTCCTTTCCTGTTCAAAAAGCCCTTTTTCACAGCAAAATCTTCTCATTCTACGAACCGGAAATAATAGGCAGATCAAGCAGCTTATCACACAATTTTCCGGTTTTCAAAAACCCGGTGAACGATTCCGGCTTTGTCTGGCGGCTGCAAACAGTGGAGACACTACAATTATTCCGGAACTTATCCCATTGACGGAAGATTCTTCCCCGCTCGTACGTCTCGGTGCGGCGTTTGCGCTTGGTCAGTTGCGGTGCTCCCGGTCTATCGATATCCTAACCCAAAGACTTGCTTCTGAATATGATCCCGATATCCGCCAACAAATTGTTTTGTCCCTCGGGCAGGTTGGAGATATAAAAACATTGAGCTTGCTTGATGAACATTTTCATGTTCTTATACCTGACGAGACATTATTCAAAGCATATGTGTATTTTTTCTCAAGGGGTATTAATCAATCAGAATGTATTGGATTTTGTTGTGAATCCCTGTCGTCAAAAAATGCAAATAACCGACGCATGTCAGCTGCGGCGCTTCAGAGAATTCGCAATTCCGAATTGGTCGCTCCATATACAAAGCTGCTTATAGATGCGGCAAAAAACCCCGATCCGGAAATTCGCCGTGCTGTTGCCAAAGTATTACGACCAATTCCATTTTCAAAAAAAGACCAAATATATTCTGATCTGTTAAACGACCCGGATTGGCGAGTCCGCTATGAAAGCGTTTTGGCAATACCTGGTTTGCAGGACGGGAAATCGTTATGGTTGGAGGCGTTGGACGATTCAAGCAAACATGTCGTTGCAGCTGCGCTGCAAAACGCCCCGGACGATATTGTATTAAATCAACATTTAATAAATAAGTTGACACAACTGTTTAATAATTCTTCCGAACATATCAGGGGCTCGATTGTTCAATTCACCGCGCCTTTTCTTGATTCAAGCAATCAAGCGCCGGCGGATTCTTTTCCGGTTAACGAAACACTTTTGCCCTATAAAATCGCCGGATTGAAAAATTCTCCCAACCGGCGATCTTTCAATTCTCTGCTTAATCTTTCAAAACATCGCCAAAAGACAATTGCCACTCCGGCATATCTGGGAATTATCAACATGCTGGATTCCCTAATTGTCACCAACACAATAACAATCAGTGAGTACAGGTCGGTTCTTATCGATGGTTTAACCGGCGATGATCCGGTTCAGGTATATCGCGCCGCAGATAAAATATCCGAAACGGATTTGGACATGACGGACATGGCGCCTTTTTTATACGAGTGTCTTAAAAAACATAACAAATACGCTTTTTTAGAAGCTTGCGTGGCAGTACTCTCGGCAATAGAAAAAATCACCCCTGATGACGCCGTTGACTATCTTAAGCCTTTACTGAGCAGCAAACAAAAACAAATTCGTGACAAAAGCCGCCATATACTCACCGAAATTTATGGGGAGAATGT
>JAGLWX010000016.1 GCA_023133185.1 Fidelibacterota bacterium | reverse complement strand
CGGTTAAAACCGGGGGTTAATCTTTTTTCCGCGCTAATTTTAGATGTACCGGAGCAAATAAAAAACCTTCCGAAGGTTCGGTTCGGTTGCAATTGCAAAATTCAAATATCAAATTGCAAATATCACAACGCTCGTTCCGGGGCTTTTGCTCCGATTTTCACTATTTTCTTTGTGTCTTTGCGCCTCTGCCTGCCTGTCCGGCAGCCGCCGGACGCAGACAGTCGGTGAGATAAAAAACCTTCCAAAGGTTTGGTGGATTCAATAAATACGCATTTCATTTTATTGAAAAAATGGTAAATTAATCCCATTATAGATGCAAGATACAGCTACAAATATTATCAGGGAGATGTTTATTATGAAACAGGCTGCAACATTGATCAAAGTGGTTCTGTTGCTTGGAATTATAGCCGGTCTCTTTCAATGTTCCGGTAAACCATCATATAATGAATTAATAAAAAATGGTGAATTCAAAGAAGCGCGTCGCTTAATTATGGAAGATTTAAGTATGAATCAAGACATGTCGGAAAATTTACGGGCTGGATTAAAATTTAATCTCGTCCGCATGGACCGGATTGAAATGGATTTTACGCTTACCGAAGAAAAAGTAATTGAATACGTCAAGCAATATTTTCCTGATGTAACTCCCGAAGAATTAAGAAGATGGGAAGAAGAGAAGTCTCTGGAATATCAAATTATCGATGGACAAAAACGGTATTTTAATAATGCACAATATAATCTCTTTCGTCTGAATAAAGAGTTAAAAATCATTAAGAAAAAGGTAGATGCGCAAAAAGGTGATGATTCAAAAAGGAAAATATTTCCGCTGGATGATCATATCAAAGGCATCATAACAGCAGCAGTGAAAAGTGGTAAAAAATATGTTCACCCGGTTAAATTGCGTATTAAACAGAGCTTAATTGTTGATAAAAATGTCGTTCCCGAAGGTGAGATTCTGCGCTGCTGGATTCCTTTCCCAAGGGAGATTGAAAACCGGCAAACCGACATCCAATTACTAAGAACCGAACCCAGCGCATATCAGCTTGCCGATAACCGGAATCTGCAACGGACAATCTATTTTGAGAAACCGGCTAAGAGTGATGAACCGACTGAAATTTTCGTGGAATATACATATCTATCCCATGGAGTTTACATGCCAATCGATCCGGATAAGGTGTTGCCAACGCCTCACAGTGAAGATTTGAAACCTTACCTTTGTGAACGAGGGCGCCATATTGAATTCACACCCCAATTGAAGGAACTTTCCAAATCTATCATCGGTGATGAAAAAAATCCCTATCGAATTGCTCAGAAATTATTTGCGTGGGTAGATACGAATATTACCTGGGCTTCTGCCCGTGAGTACTCTACCTTTTTTAGCATTCCTCATTATGTTATTGAAAACCGACATGGTGATTGCGGGATGCAGACATTGACGTTAATGACGCTTTGCCGATTGAATGGAATTCCAACAAAATGGCAGTCCGGTTGGGAATTTCAACCTCCCGATGACAGCATGCATGACTGGGGCGAAATCTATTTTGAACCCTATGGCTGGGTTCCGATGGATGTGACTTATGGTTTGCGAAAAACGACGGATGAAAAACTAAAATGGTTTTATTTATCAGGAATGGACAGCTATCGTCTGATATTCAATGATGATTACAGTATGAAATTTGAACCTGAAAAGAAATATATCCGGTCTGAAACTATCGACTCCCAGCGCGGCGAGGTAGAGTGGAAGGAAGCAAACCTCTATTTCGATAAATGGGATTGGAACCTTGAATGGGAAGTAATTCAACCTTCCGCAAGATAAGAAACTAAAAACTCTTGATTATAAGAAAAATACAAGTTATACTTTATTAAGTATTAAAAAAGGTATAAAAATGAATACTATTCCAGCACAAGAGATCAAACGAAAAGGCATTAGCGCCGTTGATGAAGAACTAAAAAAGGGAGCAGTTCACATCATTAAGAATAACCGACCACAATATGTTATTTTAGATGAACCTACTTACGATGAGTTAATCAGAGAACAAGAAAATTCATATCTCCTTCGAATACAATCAGCTTTGGAGGATATTAAGAATAAAAAAGTTAAGCGATTTGGCTCAGTCTCAGATTTTATGAACACTATTGAAAACTATTCAGAAAACCAATGTTCACTTTAGTTGTACCGGATCAATTTTTAAAGACTGCTAATAAATTTCTTAAACATCATCCTGATCTGAGGTCCCAATTTAAAAATATTATAGAGATATTAATTAAGGATCCATTACATCCTTCTCTACAATTACATTCGCTTAAAGGAAAGTTCAAAGGTTTATCTGCCATTCGACTTACATATAAATATAGAATAACGCTAATCTTGCAAATAGAGAAAAAGGAAATTACCCTAATTGATATTGGCGCTCACAATAATATTTATCGTTAATTGACTTTTGTTTCGTGCGGTTGTCAAATTCCAATTTTGATAAATGGGATTAGAACCTTAAATGGGAAATGCTTGAATAGGTCTTCATGATGTATCGGAAAACATATCTATGAATCGTATTACTCAAAAGTGCTTGATCTCGGTTTTAATTGCCGGTGTTTCTGCCGGGTTGGCGCTGTTAGGTTCGCGGTTTGCGCTTATCGACAGATGGGAAAAACAGGGACAGGATCTGCTTTATCGTAATGTTAATCCGGAGCAGCATCCCGACGAGGTTGTTATCATTGCAATTGACCAGAACAGTCTGGATTATTTTCAGGAAAATTCGGGAATACTGTGGCCCTGGCCCCGTGATGTTTATGCGATTACCACTGATTACTTATCCCATTGCGGAGCGAAATTAATTGCCTATGATATAATCTTTTCATCGCCTGATATTGATCGGTTGAATGTTCAGGCCGCCTATGCCGATGCGCAGTTTTCAGAGGCGATGTTGCGCTCCGGGCGTGTCATTCTTGCTACCCAGATGGAGGATTCCACTCATAATACTCTTGAACCATTAGTAGATCAATTCTCAATTGAGGCACAATTCACCGGACCGGAACAATTAGTCAGGCGCTATCCAAATCTGACATTGCCGATACATCAATTCCAAAAAGGGATGGCAATTCCCGGTGCAGTGAATTTTTTCACCGATGACGATGGCGTCTGTCGCCGTATTCCCCTGTTGTACGGCTACCAACAGAGAATATTTCCATATATGGCGCTGGCGGCGGCAATGCTTTATACCGGTGATAGTGATATCGCTTATAATCAGGAAAAGCAGGCGTTTGATATCGGAGATCATTCTATTCCGGTCGATCAAAATGGTATGTTTGAACTGTACTGGTATGGAGCGGGCGGACCCGGGAATACGTTTACCTATATTTCCTATGCCCAGTTGATCAATTCCTATTTACAGTGGATAAATGGTGAAAAACCACAAATCCCGGTTGAGACATTTAAAGATAAAGCCGTGTTTATCGGAGCGACAGCCGCCGGACTTTTAGATTTGAAAACAACGCCTTTTAGCCCTGTTGAACCCTATCCGGGTGTTGAAATTTATGCCACCCTTTTTTCCAATATCATTCGGGATGACTATATTTCTCATTTTGGAGATGGCTTATGGCTTCTT
>JAGLWX010000159.1 GCA_023133185.1 Fidelibacterota bacterium | reverse complement strand
AATATTGGCAGGGATAAAACCTTAACGATCAGCGGACCGATAAACGGTATCAATGCAATAAATCCGGCGAGACCGGCAAAAGCGTTGGCAATAATACCAAAAATAACAACAGAAACAGCAATTATTTCCTTGTCGATTTTTAGGTATAATCCCAGCACAACCGCCAGAATAATAATTGTCCAGGTTGTAATGAACCGCCTGTTGCGATATAGAAAAAAATAGATGTTACGGGAAAATTTCATTTCTGCCTGAGTGTAATTTTGCAACTGGTCGGGCGAGACCAATCTGTTTCTCTCCCGTATATCTGTAACGGTGCGGTTAACCGGGAGATTATAAACAATATGAATATTTTTCTTAATTGGTTCATGAAGGGAAATATAACAACAAAATTTCTGTTTTTCCCTAAAAATCCGTTTTTCGGTTGTATTTTCTCTTTCTCATCGCTTTAAGCATTTAAATCGTAGATTAAACGAAGTCCCTCAAGAGTCAAATCCAAATTTGCAATATCAATGCGGTCTGTGTGTTTCGCCACCTCTTCGCAATAACCACCGGTGGCAATTACTTTGACTGACTCATCAGAGAGTTCCGATTTTATCCGGTCAACAATCCCCTCAATCATGGCAATATGTCCTGCGAAAATTCCGGTTTGCAGATGCTCCTTAGTGGTTTTGCCAATAATATTTTCAGGATAGCTTAAATCGATCTCATGCAGCTGGGACGCCTTGTGAATCAATTCAAATGAGCCGGTTATCAGTCCCGGAGATATTGCGCCGCCAATGTAGTCGCCATTTTTATTAATTACATCAAAAGTCGTAGCCGTTCCAAGATCCACGATTATCAGCGGAAGAGTATAAAGGCGTTTTCCGGCAACTACATTGCAGATTCGGTCAGCGCCAACTTGTTTGGGTTCTCTGACCAGGAGCTTCATTCCAAGGTTCAATTGATATCCGACAACAATCGGCTCCAGAGAAAAATATTTCCTGCTCATCATTACAAAACTTTTGGTCAATTCGGGAACGACAGACCCGATGATCACGCCCTTAATGTCCGCCGTATTTATACCGGCGTCGTTACATAACAGCTTCCCTACCATCCAGTATTCATCAACCGTCCGCGCATGGGAGCTGTCCAGCCGCCAGCTTTCCAAAAGTCGCTCTTCTTGATAAATACCTATTACAGTATTGGTGTTGCCAATATCTACAACTAATATCATTATTGTATCCCTTTTAAAATAGTTACATCGGCGGCATGAAAAATAACTTTTTTAGCACCCGTGTTCAACACAAGCTCGCCGTTTTCAGAAATATCCTCAAAAATTCCTTTGTGGATCCTTTTTCCATCATCAACCGCTACCGGTCTGCCGATTGAATCGCAGGCATTTTTCCACCTGTTAAAAATAATCTTTTCTCCTTTTTCATACAATATAGTCAACTGTTGGTCAATATTACGCAAAATATTTGTCAAAACAAGGATTCGATCAAAACATTTTCCTATTGTTGAATACAATGATGCTGCGTTTTGCAGTTCGTCCTTGAAAAACCCTTCCGGCTGATTGACATTCAGCCCAATTCCGATGACGAGTCGGGATAATACAGATCCGCTTGTTTTACTCTGAACCAGGATGCCACACACTTTATTATTATTCAGAAGAATATCATTAGGCCATTTTAAGGATAATTTGAATTTGCCGGATATCAGAGTTTTTAAACCGTCATATACACCAACAGCAGCTAAAAACGTGTAGATATAGAGCGGAATCTCTTGATTTAAATCGGTCAGCAATATTGAAAACAGTAGCGCTTCTTCCGGTGGACTGATCCAACTCCTGCCAAACCGACCTCTCCCGGCAGTTTGATAATCCGCCAGCACAACTGTTCCCGGTTTGTAAGAATGCGCGTTCATCAAATAACTATTCGTTGAATCAATTAACGAGAAGTGCACAATTTCCGGCTTTATAAAACGGGTCTTAAGATTTAATAATATCCGGTCCGAATCTTGTTCCATATTACTTGATCGTCAACTCCTTTAATAGCTGTTTAGCGTCGCTAAATTTATCGAGTACAAAAAGAATATAACGAGAATCAACGCTGATTGTGCGCGTTAACCGATCATTAAATTGCCAGTCGCTGGTCATTGATTCATAATCACTGTCAAAAGCACACCCGATGATCTCTCCTTTGCCGTTCATGACCGGGCTGCCGGAATTGCCGCCGGTGATGTCGGTGGTAGCCAAAAAAGCGACGGGGACATCACGCAGCTTTTTATCCACATATCCGCCGAAATCACGTTTTGCGTGCAGATCAACTAATTTTTCCGGCACATCAAAAGGCTCTTCGCCCGTATTTTTTTCAATCACGCCCCTTAAACTCGTGATATGCTTGTAATAAACGCCGTCGCGGGGGAAATAGCCCTTAATTGTTCCATGAGTAAAGCGAATGGTGCGATTGGCGTCGGGATACATATCGCCGCCCTTCCATTCAGCTAAAGCCTTGAAATATCTCGGTCGCAAAACGGTTATGGTTCCGTTAAATTCATCGTTTTTCTTTTTATTGATTTTAAAAGCAGCGTTTACTTTTTTAGCAAATTCGATGAATGGATCCGCCAACGCGTCAAGCTCTGCCAACGAAAGATCAAACATTTTCATACATTCCTCTTTCTTTACAAGTCCTGTATTGGCATAGAGTGCTTCAATAAAATCACCGATCGTTTTTTCATAATCCGTTATATTCCGTCCCTCGATTATATCCCGGAGAAATTCAGGATGTTGGTCATCCGGTAAATTTGCCATCTTGACCAGAAAGTACTTCAGGGCTTTGGCGTCGGTGGGCGCATGATAATCCTGAAAACCTAATTCCATATATTTGCGCTTTTGGGGAATTTTAAAATCTAAATAACCCGGCTCTCTTTCGGCGTCAGGCTTCTCTTTTTCTTCGCTCCACTTTTGAATTGTTATGGCATTCGAAAGAGTGGATGCAAATCTGAGATAATTTAAGTAGCTGTCTGTTTCAAACCCGATTGCATGTTCCCGGTATAACTTGTCCATGGAAGGCAGAACATCGCCATACTCTCTTTTTAAATTTCGGTCTTTATTAAGAAACCGGGTAAACTCTTTTTCCATCTGTTTTTTCCTTGCCAATAAATTGGATTTTTTTAATCCTTCAATCATGCCCTGATTGTTTTTTAGAGCATTGTTCAAGCCTCTAATTTTAGAGGAAAATTTGATGGCGAGTTCTGCATTGTTTTTGCTTTCGGCTTCAAGAACATCAATTAGATTACTGAATATTTTTATTCTGAACGGCAATGAGCGGTTCTGATTCCAGTCAACGGAACAGGATGTCCGGTATCGCATGGTCATGCCCGGATAACCTAAAAGAAAAGCAAAGTCGCCTCGTTCGAAACCCTGTTTTGAGATTGTTAAATAGGTTTTTGAATTGAAGGGAATATTTTCCGGGCTATATTCGGCAGGAATTCCATCCGGTCCTGTATAAACCCGCATAAAAGAGAAATCGCCCGTATGGCGCGGCCACATCCAGTTGTCAATATCGCCCCCATAATTACCAATCGAGCTGGGCGGCGCATAGACAAGTCGAATATCCTTGAATTTCATATAAGTGAACAGATAATAAGCTGAACCGTCCAGCATGGAAACGACGCGCCCCACTGTACCTTCTACCAAATTCTCGTGCTCCTTTTCAATTTGGGCAATAATTTTGCTAATGGCTTCCGAGCGTTCCGCCGGTGACACCTTATCGTGCACGGCTGCCAAAACCCGGTCGGTAATATCTATAAAATTTAAAGTGATATAAGCGTTATATCCCGGCGCCGGTAGTTCTTTCTGATAGCTGCCGGCATAAAATCCATTTTCAAGAAAATTGTCTTCCGGTGTTGAATTTCTCTGGATAGCGCCATAAGCCACATGATGGTTGGTTAGAACCAGACCATTGGGCGATACAAAAGAGCCGGTGCCGCCACTTATAATAATCACAGCATCGGATAATCCGCCGCCACCCGGCTTATAAATATCTTCCGATGATAGTTGAAAGCCTTTCAAATCACCGGGAATATTATCCGGAAGAAACATGCCTTCGTCGGCAAATGTTTGAAGTCCGAGAGTAATAAACAGAATAATTGTCCCTGAAAGAAAAAATGTGCCTCTTTTCATCCTGCTCACCTCTTTTGTTTTTTTATAAAAATTTCTCATTAATATAAAAGACGAACTTTTGCCCGATCCGGTTGTCAACGATCAAAAACCGCGCTCTTTACGGATATTCTGGTAGGCGTCATTAATGGCTTTAAATTTTTCCTCCGCCAGTTGCTGAATTTCCGGTCCGAGACTCGCTACTTTGTCGGGATGATATTTTACCGCCAGATCCCTATAGGACTTTTTAATCGTTTCAACATCATCTTCGAGTTGAACATTCAGTATGCTGTATGCCTGGTTATTATTTCCAATAAAAATTGACTTTATAGATTCATAATCTTTTGCCGTGATACCTAAGCCAACACAGATTTCCTGAATAGCTTGAAGTTCTACCTTTTGGAACACTCTGTCCGCACCGGCAATTCCAAATAACACATGAACAAGTTCTAAGCGGGAATAGTAATCCATATGTTCACCGATCTGCCCGGCAACAGCATGAATATTATAATCCTTTTTTAGAATCTCTTTATACAGATAAAGCAGGTCCTGGGTATTCTGCTTGCCAAATTTTTCAACAAGGAATTTTTTTACATACTGTATTTCAGAAGAACGAACTGTTTTATCCGATTTGCTGACATATGCAAACAGGGACAGCATAGCTACCGCGAAATCGCCCGCCCGCGTGTCGCCGTAGGGCGAGGCGCCACCACGAATATAATCCCCCGAATATCCGCTTCGCTTAGAATCTTCAGACAGCATGCTTCCAATATATGCGCCAAAAATCGCACCCAGGGGACCAAGCAGCGCCCAGCCAATACCGCCGCCGATAATCGTTCCTGTCCATTTGCCCATTCATCTTTCCTTAATTAAAAAATTGCAAATATCTAAGTATAAAAATACTGTCAAAATATAAAAAATCCTGATAAAAAATCCTTTCGAAGTATTATAACACCTGAAGAAAAATTAGATATAGAAAATGATGGTATAGTATTAATAAGGATTAATGCCGGGGTTGATGGTATCTCCCCAATTAAAAAAATATTCCCGTTTTATGTTTTATTTAAAATCCGAGTCCTATTCTCAAATTTAGTGTTCCAAAACCGTTTGTGCCAGGATAGAGGTCTTTTGAGATTACATATCTATAATAAATAAATGAATCTAAAACTAATAATTTTAGTTGAACTCCAATTTGTGCATGGAGTCCTGTATTCGTTTCTGCGTTCTCTTTAATATAATCAACAGTCTTGTCTTCCGTTGAAGAAGCATCAAATTCCTCAAATAGATCATCGCCTAATAAATCTTCCATCATATTAATAGATGCAAATGGCATCGATTTATGAAAATTTAGTCCCCCGCCGGCGTGTAATTTTATACCACCCAAAACAGGTAAAGAGAGCCCGATAAGTTTTCTCCGGACAGTCAAAAAACCGGAGATTCGAGCATAGACAAAATCTACTTCTCCGGTTTCTACTAATAGAACATCGTTAGTGTAATTTTGAAAGTTAAATGTATATTTGGAAAATGTGTATTGAACATCTGCTTCTATATCGATAAATGGTATAAAATCTAAATATATATAACCACCTATTCCGTATGGGTTTTCAAAGCCCTGTCGATCCATTAAAACCTTTACGACACCTTCTACTTGGTCGGATTGATGCCCTTCAACTGTTACCATATCCTGATGACCATACAGTCCAAAACCGATAAATCCAAAAGCACTGGAAATAGAAACTGTCATAACAACAAAAATCGCAACGATCTTTTTCTTAGTCTTCATACTACCGCCTCACCTTTTTTATGTTAAATATTTAATCACGATTTACTTTAAGCCTATTTTTTAATAAAATCAAGCTCAATTTCGCTTTATTACCGCGCGACCACCAACGTTGTGACATATCCCACGGTCCTATCACTCATTGTGTCTGTAGCACTGCAGCGAACCACGTACATACCTATTCGGGCTTTATTGCCATGTTTACTCGATCCGTCCCAGTAGATGGCTCCTTCGGAAGACGACAACAAATTCTTCGCCGGTTGGGAAATCAGGCGCCCCATTAAATCATATATTTCCACTGTAACCATGGCGCTCGGAAAAGGGAGTTGAAACAATATTGTCGCTACCTCATCAATGCCGTCACCGTTGGGAGAGAAGGGGCTTGGCTCTACTTTAATTCCCGGTTTTTTCCATTCCTTTGAAACCGCAACGCTATTTACACGTCCGGGGGTTCCGCCATCGGGCGATGTGGATAGACGCCAATTATTTCGAAAGTTTGGATTCGTATAAAAAACCCTTTCCATCGATGTGTTATTAGTGATCAGCCAATCAGAATTATATCGCAAGCTATCTATCGTTTTACCGGCAGGGTCTTTAAGCACGACACCGTCTTCAACATTATTCAAGGATGGAAAAGTATTTATAACACACGTGTTTTTCGGATGCGCGCCCGGAAAATTAAATATCGTAGAATCCGCCGCAAAAACAAAATAGCCCTGTGCATACACGGTCTTCTTCTCCATATTGTGCGCCGGTTTACCAATGTTTTCGTCACACAGCGACCAGCCCTTCAACGGCAAATTGTCCAAGCCGGGGTTGTAAATTTCAACATATTCAGAAATGGAATTGCTGCCGGTTTCAATATCAAGGGGGATTGCCATAAACTCTGACAGAAGCAACGCCCCCTCCTCAAAGGACACTTTCAGAGTTATAAAAAGAGAATCGTTTAATGAGTTCTCATCAGCATCCCAACTCAGTACGGTTGCTATACTATGAAGCCCCGATTTTAACGAACCAATTTGAATATCAAAAGTGTCCATAGA
>JAGLWX010000158.1 GCA_023133185.1 Fidelibacterota bacterium | reverse complement strand
GGAGTCGGGCAGGTACTCCGTAGCCTTCACGCGTTCCGCATTTCACAGGGCAGGCAATACTCCAATACTCCGATATTCTATTACTCCAACACTCCCAAAACAGGAAAATCAACAATCAGGAGTGATTGTTTTACTACACGTCTCAATGCTTCTGCGTGATAATTATCTTTGCGAAAGTTATCTAATGGTACTTCACGATATCTACTTGAATCTTTAGCGTTATCCGAAGAATCTTTCGCAAAGTTATCCTTATCTCTGGTTGCAGTGTTGTACTCTGCAACCGAAATGACCGTTCCGCAGCACAGCCACGGAACGAGGGTGACAATTAGGCAGCCACGGAACGAGAGCGAACAATCAGGAGTGATTGTTTTACTACTCGAAATATCGCCGGATCGTATCCAGCTCTTTGCGCTTCTTGGGTTTTGGAGCAGGATATACTTTTTCAGGATAGCCCAGACTGATCAATATATCAATTTGTGTTGATCGGGGAAGACTCAACACCTTTTTCACCTGCTTTGCATTAAACCAGCCCAGCCAGCAGGTTCCGAGACCAAGTTCCTCCGCCTGCAATATCAGATGTTCACAAGAAATCCCGATATCGATCAGGCTGTATTTCACGTCCCGGATCATCGTCCCAAGCCGGGTAATGTAGTCCGCTTTTTCAGTTATAACGACGATCAGTACCGGCGCTTTTCCGGCAAAACTTGTATTGGCATAAATTCCTCTAAAGGCATTTTTCGCCAGTTTCTGTATCATGTCAGGATTATCAATCACGATAAATGACCAGGGCTGGGAATTACGCGCGGACGGAGCCAGGCGTGCCGCTTCTATACATTGATCAATTAATTTCCTGCTAACCGGTTTGGAAGAGTATTTTCGCGTTGATTGTCGTTTTTGAACAAGTTCAGTAAAATTCATAGCAATATTTACCCCGATATTAATAATTCACGCGCTTGCTGCAAAGCCGTATCGGTAATGGATGCGCCGCCAATCAGCGTTGCAATCTCCTCCACTCTTTGCATCTCGTTCAATTTACTAATTTTAGTATAACTGCGACCATCATCTGAAACTTTATATACTCTATAATGATGATCACCCAGACCGGCAATCTGGGGCAGGTGCGTTATGCAAATCACCTGATGAACATCCGCAAGGGATTTGAGTTCTTTACCAACAACCTGGGCTACTTTGCCAGATATTCCCGTATCAATTTCATCAAAAATAACAACAGGAATGTGATCTTTTCCGGCAAGAATCGATTTCATCGCCAACATAATTCGCGATACCTCCCCACCGGATACAATACTTGCAAGAGGACGAAGTGGTTCACCTGGATTCGTGCTGATTTCAAAGACGATATTGTCAATACCGTCACTTTCGCCTTTTACTTTCCTGCCGTCCAAATCAACCCAACCATCAGCGGCATCGATATATCGTATAGATACTTTGAATTTACTGCCGGAAATCCCAAGTCTTGAAAGCGTCCGGTCAACCTGTTTTTCAAACGATTCTGCACATTTCTTGCGCTGACGGGATAATTCCATAGCCACTGTTCCGTATTCCTTCCGAACAGAATCGATCTCCTTTTCAACTTTGACTATTTCCGCATCAATTCCATCATCTTCGTTGAGATAATGCTTTACTTTCTCTCCATACTCGATGACTTCTGCAATGGCTTTTCCATACTTCTTCATCAGCTGTTGTAAATGATAAAGTCGTTGGTTTACTGTTTCCATTCTCGCTGAATCGAATTGGATATTTTCGGTATATGTGGAAAGATGATTGGACAGATCCTGAATTAAAAATTGTGTTTCCTCTAATTTATTTAATTCCCCGGTAAATTCAGGATCGATTCCATTTAATATAGATAATTTTTTAATTATCGTCAGCACTTTCCGGTAAAGTGTATCATCTTCGGCTTCATATAATTGCTTAGTCAACTCATCGGCAATTTGATGTATTTTCTCAGAATTTTCCAGGACAGCTTTTTCCTTTATCAGTTGCTCATATTCATCTTCTTTGGGGTCAATTTTCTCAATCTCATTCAGCTGAAATTCCCACAGTTCTCGTTTTTCCCGGTTAAGGCTCCGCTTCTCTGTCATAAATTTATATTTTTCCGATAAATGACTTAATTTCAAATAATAATTATGGACGTCCTCCAATAAATCCCAATAACCGCCATATGCATCGAGAAACTGAATATGGCTTTCTTCCCGAAGTAAAGATTGGTGATCGTGTTGTCCATGAAGATCGACCAGAAGGTCGCCGGCAGATTTCAGCAGATTAATTGTACAAGGTGAGTCATTTATCCACGCTTTTGATCTGCCGTTTACATACAGCTGTCGCCTCAGTGTCAATCGTCCCGGCACAATCGGTAGTTGATTATCTTTTATAAATTGAATTACCGGATGCGACTTATCAATACCGGTAAATATACATTCGATATAGGCGCTTTCTGAACCGGATCGTATCATCGTCGGTGACGCCTTTTCACCTAATGCCAGATTTAACGCGTCGATAATGATTGACTTTCCGGCGCCGGTCTCACCGGTGATCGTAGTAAAGCCGGGCTCAAAATAGACCGTAATATTGTCAATTATCGCAAAACTATCTATTTTTAACGTATGCAGAACCATAGAACCTTTATACATATTTTACTTATGTGTTGTGCTCTGATAGATTAATTCTTCAGGGCCGGTTTTATGCTTTATTATTTTACTGAACAAATATACACCTAAAAAAACTCCTGCTGCATCTGCGGCGAAGTCAAATATACTACAATCTCTGCCGGGAACATACAGTTGGTGAATCTCATCAGTAGCTGCATAAATAATTCCCGTCATCAGGCTTAATTTAAACGCATTATGAATAATTTTATCGGAAGTTGACCGTGAGTATGCCAGCATTAATGTCATACCATATAATAAATATTCGATTAAATGAACGATTTTATCAAAACTAAACAAGCGCACCGGTGGTAATTTACTCTGTGGTATAGACGATAGAAAAAATATCAATATGCTATAGAGTATTGCCGGAATTTTATATTTTACATTCACAGTTATACAACCCGTTCATAGTCTTTCATTATTCCGGGAATCATTTCCAGCAGATCACCGGCTATTAAGCCTCTGACGCCGAATTTTTCTTTTCCTAAATCGCCAGCCAGCCCTTGAATATAAACAGCAATCATACTTGCATCAAACGAATCTATTTTCTGAGCTCGCAGTCCTGCGATCAAACCCGTCAGGACATCTCCGGTTCCGCCTGTCGCCAGCGCCGGATTCCCGGTACTGTTCACGGCAACTTTTCCGTCGCGGCTTACCACAATGGTAGGCGCTCCTTTTAGAACAAGAGTACATGGATGTTTTTCCACAAATTCACGGCAAACGTCAATAACATTCTCTTTGATAGAGGCGATATCCATTCCGGTCATTTGTGAAAATTCACCAGTATGGGGCGTTATTATCAAATCATCAATTGAATTTATCAGATCGAGATTTTCATGGAATACACGTAATCCATCGGCATCTATAATCATAGGTTTTTTCTGAGATTCCATCAGTTTTTTACCGAAGGCTTTCACTTCCGCACTATTCGAGACACCTGGCCCAAAAACAATTACGTCACTCCAGTCAATTCGTTCCTTCGCAGAATTTAATGATTCCATGCAAAACGTGTGGTTAGGCGATTCGGGAAGCGGCAAGGACAGTGTTTCAGTCGATTTTATTTCAATTATAGAATTAAGACTTTCCGGTATGGCATTGATTACCAGTCCGGCTCCACTTCTCAGGGCGGCTTTTGATGTCAATATCGCAGCGCCGGTCATTCCGGGCGAACCGGCAAATATCAGCACCTTGCCTTGTTTATGCTTATAAGTATCATCATAAATTGGCGGAAATAATCGTTTGATAATTTGCTTATCAATTAAAAAAGTTTCTTTTGGCAGGATTTTATATGCCTTTGAAGGATATTTCAGGTCAACAAGCACTACATCGCCAGCCTTGCGCTTACCGGGCTGAAACATTAATCCCCGTTTCAAAAATCCCATTGTAATTGTTCGTGTCGCCTGAATTGCCACTCCTCCTATCTGGGCAGTATCTCCATTAATCCCCGATGGAATATCTACGGATAAAACAGGTCTTTTGGATGAATTAATTAATTCTATCAATTTTTTTATCACGCCGCGAACTTCGCCTCTGAAACCGGTGCCAAGCAACGCATCTATAATCAAATCACTTTGACAAATCTGTTTATGCGTTGGAATAGCGTCCGAATTCTCAACAACCGTTATTTTTATCCGTTTTGTATTACACCGCTCGAAATAATGTCGGGCGTCGCCTTTGATTTTATCCGGATTTCCGGCAAGCCAGATAAATACACTTGCTCCCCAATCAGAAAGATCCCTGGCTGTGACAAAACCATCTCCACCATTATTCCCTGTTCCGCAGAATATATCGACATGACTGCCAGGCACCTCTTTCAGGATTTTTTTCGCTTTTAATGAAACAAATGAACCGGCTCGCTTCATTAAATCAATACCCGGAATTCCCAATGTATCAATTGTATAACGATCTACAAGCCGGGCTTCATGATTGGTTAGAATATATTCTTTCATCTTATCATCTTCTTATTTTCTATTTTACTTCGTTTCATGCAGCCACAAATATTTCATAGTAAAATAATAAGAATTCTCAATTCATGCAATGTCGATTATAAAAAAAAAGGGCGAGAGTATTCTCACCCTTTTTTGAATATGAAAGAGATTTTACTGAACAGTTTTTAATTCGTATTCAGCAACGGCTTTCCATTTGGGGTCGCGTGTAGCCATCTGAAATGCCTGGCGAGCTGCCGCACGATTACCCATGCATCTCTCAGCGGTACCCAGTTCGATAAGAACAGCTGCCCAATTTGGTTTTATTTTTAAGGCTTTTTGAGCAGTCTCTTTAGCTTTATCACATTTCCCCGTTTTGTTATATGCCTGAGAAAGACGGTAATAGCTTTTTACATCTCTGGGATTTAATTCAGTGGCTTTACTCAAACTTGGGATAGCAGTACTAAATTTTTCCTGTCGGATATAGATAGCTCCCATATTGGCATACGCTGATGCATATTGGGGCTGTAATTTAGTAACTTCTTTGTAAGCCGGGATTGCTTCATCATATTTTTTTGTTTTATAATAAATGTAGCCAATATTTTTCCATGCATCTACATATTCGGCATTAAGTTCGATTGCCCTTTTAAATGCTTCTACAGCGCCATTTACATTATTCATACCGGAAAATACTTTCCCTTTTACTAAATGCGCTTTGGGATACTCGGGATCTAACTGAATACTTTTATTAATAGCATCAAGTGCATCCTGTGATTTTTTCTCTTCCAGATATACTACGGCGCTGTAATAATACGCCAATGGATCATTCTGGTTCAAACTGATAGCCTGTTTAAATTTTTCCAATGCTGCGCCATAGCTCTTGCGCTGCATCAATTGTGTACCCTCATGAATATAACGACGGGTAATTCCTTCAAACTCCTTTTTATAGCTTTCATTTTCAGGATCTTTCTCGATGGCTTTACGAAAATTTACGGCAGCCTGTCCCAGATCATTTAAACGTACTAAAACCCGACCGAGATCCACGTAGGCGCCAACAAAGTTTGGATTTTCATTGATAATTTCCAGATATACTTTCTTTGCATTTTCATAATCAGCGTTTGTTGATAGACGAGACGCCTCTGTTAGTTTACTGGCAAAAGCTGACATCTCGTTGCGAACCTCCCGGTAATCCGGATTACTCAGATCAAGTTCAATGGCTTTATCAATGAGTTTCTTTGCATTATCAAGGTCACCAAGTTTAAAATAAACACGACCAAGCAGGAAAACGGCGCCTGCGTATCCCGGATCATCTTCGACAATTAGTTCAACAATTATTTTAGCTTCTGAGTATTTCCCGGCGAGATATAATTCATTAGCCTCAATCAGGGAGTTTGAAGCTTGTGCCCATAGCAGGGTTGAGAGAAGCAAAAAAGCAACGTTAATTTTCAGGATATTTTTTCTTTTCAACAATTTCATGTTTTTCCTCATTCTTTTCATTTTAAAACGATAGTGCCGAAGACGGGACTCGAACCCGTACAGGCAAATGCCCACATGGCCCTCAACCATGCGTGTCTACCAATTCCACCACCTCGGCAAGGTAGGATCACAGTCAAAAAACGCAAAAATACTTTACTGATCGGTCTATTCGGTTATTGGTAATTCGGAAGAGCCTTGATCGAAACTGCCTTCCGGAACAGGCAGATTTGCCGATGGAACAACCCGCCTATTCGCTTCACGTTTGATGATGCTGGTTGG
>JAGLWX010000157.1 GCA_023133185.1 Fidelibacterota bacterium | reverse complement strand
GAAAAGATGATGTTGTGATTATTGACAAGCTCGATCACGCCAGTATTCTCGATGGCTGCAACTTATCAGGAGCGCGTATATTGCGTTACCGGCATAATGATCCCGATGATTTGAAGATAAAATTAGAAGATCTTCCAAAAGACGTTGGTAAACTGGTAATTGTTGATGGGGTTTTCTCAATGGAAGGTGATATTGCCAAACTGCCGGAGATTTGTGAAATTGTGAAAAGCGCCGGTGCGCGGCTAATGGTGGACGATGCTCATTCCATTGGAGTTCTGGGACCGGAAGGTAATGGAACGGCGGCACATTTTGGGTTAACCGATCAGGTTGATCTGATCATGGGGACCTTTTCAAAGTCCTTTGGATCTGTCGGTGGATTTATAGCCGGTGATGCGGATGTTGTTGATTATATTAAGCACCATTCCAGGAGCATGATCTTTTCAGCCAGTTTGCCGCCCAGCGTTGTTGCTTCTACCCGCGCAGCCCTGAAAATTATTAAATCCGAACCGAAACGCCGGCAGCGCTTATGGGAAATCGGCACATATATGAGAGCCGGTTATCAGAAGTTGGGATTCGATACATCCACAAGTGAAACGCCGATTATTCCGGTTATTATTGGTGATAATATGAAAACCTTTGCATTTTGGAAAATGTTATTTGAAGAAGGCGTCTATGCAAATGCGGTTATTTCTCCTGCCGTTCCCAGCAATTCGGCTCGTTTGAGAACCAGTTATATTGCCACCCATACCCAGAAACAATTGGATTTCGTACTGGAAAAATTTCATAAAATTGGAAAAATACTGGCGGTTATTTGAGCGCCGCTGACAGTTAAAGAAAAAGATTGAAACATTATCAATACAGCATATTATTAAAACAGTCTTCAGGATTGTGGCGGCTGATTTTATTCGTGTTCCTGGCTGGCTGTGCGGCGCAGGGACCACCCAGTGGAGGACCGGTTGATAAAAAAGGACCGGAATTACTGTCCACATTTCCGCTTAATGGGGCGACCAATGTCAGCCCGACTACGACGGTTACATTGTCGTTTACCGAACTGATCGAACCTCGTTCCGCGGAAGGGAATCTCGTGATAATGCCAGCCCTGAAGAGACCTCCGGGAATCAAGGCGAACCGGAAAAAGTTGACGATCAATTTTTATGATCCACTAAAAGAAAACACAACTTACATCCTGAGTTTTGGGAGAAACATTCGGGATTATCAGAAAAATACAACGGAGTCCAATGTCACGCTGGCATTTTCAACGGGAGATTCACTTGACCTGGGGCAAATTGCCGGAGAGGTCTTCAATATCCCGAAAAAGTATTTTGCCTATGTCCGGGCATATCGGAAAAGCGGAAGCTTTCCCGATTCAATTCTGGGAGTTCAGCCCGATTATGTCACGGCGGTTGAATCCGATGGAAATTACCGGTTCACAAATATCGCAACAGGCGACTACCGATTGCTGGCAATCGCATCCCAGGCGCCCAGAATTCCTTTTGTGACCGCAGACAATCTTATTGCAACAGCGCCGGTTGATCCGGTGACTATACGACGGCGCGATGATTCCGTTCAGAACATCAATTTCCGGCTCGGAACAATGTATATAAACCGATTCTGCCTGCAATCAGCGTCACTTGTGGAAAACAGACTTGAACTGGTATTTTCACGCTCCCTAAACGATCAATTAAGTCATAATGCTGAAATCCGCTTAAGTGAACCGGGGCAAGCACAGATTCAATCGTTCTGGATAAATGATGCGGATCCACGCTACGCCTATGTTACGTTCAGAGGGCTGACGGCAGAACAGGAATACACATTGCAGGTGGACAGTCTGTTTGACAACTTCGGTGAAAAGATTTCAGATCCGGATAACGCTGTTGGATTTTTATACACAGAGCAAGCCGATACTGTTGAACCGAAAATAGAATCCTCGGTTCCAAATAAGGGAGCGAAAGATATAAGGTTAAATGCCGGTATTCGACTGAATTTTTCAGAAGCTGTGATAAACGGTGACCCGGAATCGTCAATCAGTCTGATTAAAGACGACAGCCTGATAGTTCCCTGCCGGTATGACTGGCTGGACGGCAATTCCCTCAAATTGACGCCGGAATCGAAGATGTCTTCCAAAACTGCTTATAAACTCGTTATGAATACATCCGGCTGGACAGATATCGCCGGTAATTATTTTGAGGATTCACTGCTGACGATTTCTTTCATCACTGCGGACGCCAATAGTTACGGCAGCATTACCGGTGAAATAAAGGCGCGGTCTGTCGTGAGTAAGGCGCTTGTGATTGGCAGCCGAATCGAAAAAAAGGAAGAAACAGTGATGGTATTTCCTTCGGAATCCGGGCAATACGAGATTGAGGAATTATTGCCGGGTCGATATCAATTCGAAATCTGGGAGGATCTCAATCAAAACGGTCGCTGGGATCCCGGGCGTCTAATGCCCTTTCAGACGGCAGAGCCATATATATCCTATCCGGACTGGATCAATGTCAGGGCGCGCTGGGAAACCGCCGAAGTTGACTGGATATATTAATGATGAAAATAAAATTCTGGAAATTGGAAGCTGCGGGAAACGATTTTGTAATGATCGATTATCGTAAGACGCTTTTCAGGGAGAGTTTGTCTAAAATGGCAATCCGGCTGGCAAACCGGCGATTGGGAATTGGCGGTGACGGTGTTATATTCATTGAAGAAAAAAGTGGTGTTGATTTTTTCATGGCGTATTATAATGCCGATGGAACCGGTCCGGTGATGTGCGGAAACGGCGCCAGGGCGGCGCTTTATTTTGTCTTTGAATATGGAATCTGCCGGAAGGGATCTTACCGATTCCTGGCTGCTGACGGTGAACATTTGGGGATGATTGCGGACGGTAAAGTCGCACTGACGATAAAAAAATCCGGTCAACTTGAAAAAATTATATTGGATGGCGAAACAGCTTATTTTATAAATACAGGGGTTCCTCATTTGGTCCGAATCAGCAAAAATGTTGAATCTCTGGATATTTATGCGGAATCGCCTGACTTGAGAAAAACGTATAACGCCAATATCAATTATATTGAAAAAACAGACGAAAGCCGCTGGAAAATCCGCACATACGAAAGAGGTGTTGAAGACGAAACTCTGGCGTGTGGAACCGGCGCTACCGCATCGGCAATGATTATTAACCAAATTTTTCATGATCTCTTTCCTATCACTTTGCAAGCCCGCGGCGGTGACCTGACAATTGATAGCAGGGATGACAAAGTATGGTTGAGTGGACCGGTGCGAAAGGTCTATGAAGGAATTATCGAAATATGAACATAGAAACGAGGTGATATTATGTATGCTGTAATTATGGCTGGCGGAGTTGGAAAACGTTTTTGGCCCAGGAGCCGCAAAGAGCGCCCTAAGCAGCTGCTGGATATTGTATCAGATCAGTCGATGTTGAAATTAACCTATGAGCGATTAAAAAAAATCACTGATGAGAAGAAGATATTTATTGTAGCGGGTCAATGCCTGTATGAACCGATTTTGCGGGAGTTACCGGATTTGCCGGTTAAAAACTTAATTATTGAGCCGAGTGGAAAAAACACAGCGCCCTGCATCGGTCTGGCAGCTACAACAATTATCCAAAAAGATCCGAATGCTGTTCTGGGCATATTTCCTGCGGATCACCTGATTGTTGATGAAAACTCTTTCAGGAAAGCCGTTCATCAGGGAGTTCAATTTGCCAGGGATCATGTGGCTCTGGTGACCTTTGGAATTATGCCAAATCGACCGGCAACCGGTTACGGATATATTCAATACAGTAAAAAAGGAGCGGTTTATCAAGAGGCAATTTATAAGGTTAAGACCTTTGCCGAAAAACCCAATCTGCCAACCGCAAAACGTTTTTTGGAAAGCGGTGAATTTCTCTGGAACAGCGGTATGTTCATCTGGAAAGCGGATAGTATTCTAAATTCGATTAAGCTGTTTTTACCCGAATTACATGAGAGCCTTCAGACAATTGCCGGGGCAATGGATACCCCCCAATACCCGAAAGTTCTGAAGAAGCAATGGGCAACAATTCACAGTGAATCGATTGATTACGGTGTTATGGAGAAAGCCAAGAATGTATATGTTGTCCGAAGCACGTTTGACTGGAGCGACGTCGGTAGCTGGGATGCGGTTTACGAGATCAAGGAGAAGGACAAGAACGGAAATGTCATTATCGGTGATGTCGTTACGATGAACACGAAAAATTCCTATATTTATTCCCGTAAAAATTTAATATCAACTATAGGAGTTAAAGACCTTATCATTATTCAGTCCAAGGATGCTATCCTGATCGTGAACCGCAATGAGTCGGAACAGGTGAAAGACCTTGTCGATCTGTTAGAACGGAAAAATCATAACGAACATATATAGAGAATGAGCCTGAAAAAATATTCTAAGAATAAATTACTTGGTTTAAAAGTCGAGCTGGAAGCGCTTTACGAGAAACTCGGTTATACTGTAGTGTACGGCAAGGGCAGTTTTAAGGACGGCACATGCCTAATTGAAAAAGACAAAAAGGTTGTTATCAACCAATATACACCCTTGGACTTGCAGGTAGATTTTATGATCGAACAGCTCAGCAAAATGGATCTCTCCAATGTGTATATTCTGCCGGTGATCCGGGAATTGGTCGATGATAAAAGGACGCTGTTCGACTGATTATCACTGCAAAATTTTAGTTGCGCTTTATCTGATTTCGTTGTAAATATAAATGAAGTAAATAGGTGCGGAGGAACTTTGAAGGTTGAAATATTTTCGGACATTCTTTCTGCCGATAATAATGGGTGCAAAACGTCATGTTAGACCAAAGGAGGAAGACATGAAAAATTTAAAAGTATTTGTGCTTGTGATGTTTCTTTTTGTAGTTATTATTAATGCGGAGTGGAATCACGCTAAAACAGTGTTTGATTTTTCCGGTGACGATTCGGTATTAGTGGGTGGATATGGCTCTTTATCGGGTAAATGGTATAAAAGCAGTGGGCCTCAGGGAATTGTAGTAGATCCAAATGGTAGAATCTGGGTGGCAATGCATTATGGTTATGGACCTGATCAGAATGGCAGTCCGGAATTTCTTGGTTTTAATCACATAGAAAATATAGCAAATGATACTTGCCACTATAGACCGCTTTACTGTTTTAATCCGGATGGTACACCGGCTCCTTTTTCACCGATTACTGTATTGGACTTTCCCGGTGGTTTAACGGATACATTATATGCTGAATCAAAATTTAATGGAAGTGGGAAAGGGATTAGTTTGGATAAGGATGGTAACATTCTCTATGTATCTTACTGTGCTGTATATAAAATTAATTATCAAACAGGAGAAGGAATAAACTATTTTATCCCACCTGATCGAGGTTCATTAACTGAAGCTGTGCAAGATTATACAAATGGGTTTATTTATGTGGGCTATGTTGTACCCAGCGGCCGGCCAATATATCTTTTAGATGAAAATTTGGAAATGATTGGCAACGTAATCGATGAACCCCATCAAATTATGCGAACTCTTGCAGTCAGAACTACCAATGACGGTACACACTTATATAACGGGACTTGCTGGAGTGGTAATGGTGTTATGCACTGGTTTTCTGAAGATCCTGAATTTGTTGAGTTTACTCCGGTTGATACTATTGGAAATCTCGATACATATATTGATGAAAATGACAGTATTTATTATGATGTAAAGCTATGGTCGAGTTCTTTGGATTGGACTCCTGATGGTAATTTGCTTGTCGGTTCACTAAGACAATCCTGGGCAGGCCCGTTGGGCAGTAAATGGTGGATCATTGATCCAATAACCGGTGAATACCTCGACTCTTTTGGTGAACCGGCACCAGATCCGGAATCTCAATATGTGCGTGGTTATGAACTTATTCTTGGTGGTGTCAACGGTCCCCGTGGTGGTATTTTTACAGATTCCCATACATTGTACACAGTCGATTTTTATATGAACACACTGGATAAATGGACTGGATTTCCAACAGTGGTTGAGGAGTGGAGTATGCAATTATCGGTGAGTACGGATACCTATACCGATACTGATAATTACATCGGAACATCTTTTGGGGCGAGTGATGGATTCGATCCGGACATTGATTTGCCGGAGCCACCGCCACCGACAAGTAATTATGTACAACTCTATTTTCCACATCCTGAATGGGGAGAAGCGCTGGTAAATTTTAAGAAAGATATAAAATATCCGGTTGACCTGCTCTATTTTCAGAAAATATGGGACTTTACCGTCGCTACTGATCAGGTTGGACAACTTCATACAATTGAAACCTCAAATCTGAATAATATTGATTATGAAACGGGGGTATATATTGTTGATCAGGCAACGGAAGAGATCATTCAACTGAGCGCTTCTTTTCCGGCATATACATTCACACCGTCTTCTGCCGGAGAATATCATTTTCAGATACTGGCCGGCCGGCTCTATCCTGTTCTGGAAATCACTCTGGACTGCACTGCCGGCTGGAATATGCTTTGCCTGCCGTTAAAACCACTGACAAATTCATTCGACGAGATGTTTGGTGATGATATTGCAGATATGTCATATTTATACGAATATGACGGAAATACCGGATATAATCAGATCGGATATATGTACCAGGGCAAGGGATACTGGTTAGGTTTACTGTCTGATGAAATATTAAGCTACATCGGTGACAGCGTCGCTATTCCTGTTACTATATCCCTGCGTGAAGGAAATAATCTAATTGGGAATCCCTTTAACTATACGATTGACAAAACGGATATGTCTTTTACAAAAGAAACTGTGACCCTTTCCTTCGAGAATGCGGTATTAAACAACTGGATATCCGACGCACTGTATCATTGGGAAAATAATGCAGTGGGTGTTTATTTACCGACGGATACGCTGGCAACCTGGTGGGGTTCCTGGATGATAGCCCTGACGGACGGTGTATCATTGAATTTTAATCCCCATATTTCTGAGAAAAATACTATAGTTACCTTTAACAAGACTGAATGTGGGAGCGGTTGGATAACCAGTTTGAAAATAATGGCTAATTGGGGAAATGATGTCTCAAGTTCATTTGGAATGAGATCTGATGCTTCAGATGGATTCGACGCAAAGTACGACTATCCGGAGCCGCCATTGTCACCTACCGGGAAATTCCTGACGGGATATTTTGAACATCCTGATTGGAATAAATCCTTTGCAAACTATGACCGTGATATTCGGGAACTTAGCGAAACTGTAACCAGGTGGGATTACAAAATTAGATCATCTAATGAGGGTAAGGTGAGAATATCCTGGAGTACACAGAATTTTCCCACTGGAAATTCATTAGTTCTGGTAGATCAAAAAACCAATACGATGATTGATATGACATCCCAGTCCCTCTATGAATTCGATTACAAGGGTACAACTGAATTTGAAATTATCATGAACAGTACTAGTTCGATTGATAAGAACCAGACTCTGCCTACAGAGTATGCAATCTCTCAGAATTACCCGAATCCCTTTAACCCGGTCACAACAATCGATTATCAATTGCCGGAAAATACAGATGTTAGCTTGGATGTGTATAATCTGTTAGGACAATTAGTAATGACCTTAGTCGATCAAAAGCAAACGGCTGGATATTATTCAATTCGACTGGATGGTTCAGAATTAAGTACTGGAATTTATATTTATAAAATTGATACCGGTGCTTATCAAAAAATTAAAAAATGTATACTCGTGAAGTAGTTGGTTAAAAATTATGTATATTAATAATTTTAATATAATTGATCTCAGATATAAATGTATTAACAGATTTCTTTTATTCACTGTATTAATTAGCGCGTTGAGTCTGTCCGCCAAAGAGAATTGGATATTTAAAGGTTCACTTACCAGCACACCTGGTTATCCGATCGCCTGGGCTCAGGGGCTTGCCGTTGATGGTGAAGGGAAAATTTGGTACACCTCTTATATGGCTTCGGATACTGTTTGGGAAGATCGTGACGGTGATGGTATTGACGATTACTGGAATGAATGTCGTGCGATATATGTCTTTTACCCGGATGGACAGCAAATTAGTTGGTCCCCAATTAAAACACTGACGTATAAATGGGGAAATGAAGAGATGACCGACATTTTATTTCAGGCACCTCGAGGACTAGAATGCAATCACGATGGTGATATTGTTGCGGCATTTCGCAGTGAACTATATCTTATCGATCATAAAACCGGAGAATGTCTTAGAAAAATGGTACCATATCCAACCAGTCAGCCAGGTGATCCCTGGGACGGTCAAACATTAACCAAGCCGGCATTTGATAATAATGGTAATATGTTTGTTTGTACAGTTTATCCCGGTTTTCCGATAAAAGTGTATGATTCAGATTGGGGTTATATCCGGGATGCAATCCCCCCGGAATATCATAATTCGTATTCTCGAACAATTGAGGTATCTCCGGATGGGAATGATATCTATTACTGCGGTTATACGGGGGATTATGGGTTTCTTCAACTTCATAGTGATAACGGTATTTATGGTAATTATCTTTCGAAAATTGACCCATATCTACCGGGTTTATCTGTTGAAGCCAGTGCCCGGCAACCCGGAACCGGTTATTTATGGGGAGGACATACTGCAGATTACGCAAAAGGAATTGATATCTATGTACCCGGTTGTTTTTATGCCTTGGATCCGAATACAGGAATGGTTGTTGACAGTATTATTACCGATATGATAATCGATGGTAAAGACGTCAGACCTCGCGGAATTTCCTTTTCTCTTGATGGCCATACCGCCTATATAAGCTATTTCTATTGCTGGGATGTCGAAGCGGTATATGTATTCTATCGTGATAAAATTTTACCACAGGAAGAATGGCGGATTCGGCTATCAGTTTCAGCAGATGAATTATATGATTCTGAGAATTTCATCGGAACATCCTGGACCGCTACCGATGGATTTGATAAAAATATTGATATCCCAAAACCGCCGACTCCACCGGATAGATATGTGCAGCTTTTTTTCCCGCATGCTGAATATAACCTTGCTTTAAATAATTATAGCACGGATATTCGATTTCCGGAAAATTTGATATATGTTCAAAAAGTTTTCGACTTTAATATTATTACAGATCAAATTGGGATTGAACATAAATTATCAATCAATCCTCAATTCGGAATTACATACGATGATGGGATATATCTACGTGAGATGGGAGCCGAAGAATTAATTCCGATCAATTCAGAATACGCAACATATACTTTTATTCCTTCTCTGGA
This sequence comes from Fidelibacterota bacterium, assembly GCA_023133185.1. Taxonomy (GTDB): domain Bacteria; phylum Fidelibacterota; class UBA2242; order UBA2242; family UBA2242; genus UBA9312. Next base: position 153 of record JAGLWX010000157.1, on the reverse strand, counting down.
AGGTGAATATTCTTTTCAACTATTAGTTGGTAAGCAATATCCCTTTCAAGGAATATCAAAACAGTATTATTCGGGTCTTAATATGATCAGTTTGCCCTTAGATCCTTTAGATCATTCAATTAATGAATTATTTGGCGTAATGGTAATTTTAGG
>JAGLWX010000156.1 GCA_023133185.1 Fidelibacterota bacterium | reverse complement strand
ATTTCCTTATTTCTCTCCCGTGCCAGGGAGGGAATTGAGGAGAGGTTGATCGGAATCTTCATGAAACAAGGCTTTTTCCATCTCAACTTTCCTAAATTACTATTCCAATTGTCTATGTGTTTTATCATCTTAAAATACAAAATATTGCGCTATAAGAGATTTCCAATTTCGGGGTAACTTCAGATTTCATAAAAGATTGTTGGACGTCATTAATTAAAAAGATACTCAATATTTATCGTATGGGTTTGTCCGCCGTAATGATGTACTCGCCTGTCAGGAATTTTTTCTATAAAACGTATTGGGCTGTCATCCACACGTTTAATCAAGGGTATAATTTGTCGAATTGAATATATCAGTGAAAATCGCTGAAACCTTTGCCGGATGTGCCCGTTGATATCAAAAATATTTGCATCCAACTGAATGGGATAATCAATAGGCGCCGAGAACAGTCCGAATTCGAGCTGTGCCTCTCCATTAACGTTGAAATAATACCGGGCATGGATATAATCAAGCGCTAATGTCATGGCGGTTTCACGTATTTTGTAATGGCCCGACCAGACGATCTTTTGAGAAAGCGAATAACTTTTTGAAATATTTCCCTCAGCCTCATGCGCAATGGGCAGAATTCCCAAATATAAACCCAGCACCGGAGTGTTTATCGAAAAATCTCCTGAGTAAGTTGAAGCGGATAGTCCCCCATTAAATTGATGGCGCCCTGAGATGTAATCGAGCGAAGCTGAAATCCCATGATGAGAAAACGCTCCCTCTCCCAGACTTACGAAATCCGTAAAGGCTGGAGGATGATTGTCGGTCGAATATTGCAGAGTTGTTCTTAGTAAAGTAATATCAAATTGATTTAATGACTTATCGGGACGGAGCAGAGTTAAAGAGATTTGATTTTGCCGAATTGAGACCGGCAGATCCAGCCGGCGGTTTCCGTTGAGCGAAATACTATTACTTGTGTTGGTATAGTTGAACTGAAACATGCTGTTGAATTGAAGATGATTTACCAGCAATCGGAGACGATTATGATTGCGGACGGGAGTTGAACCCCAGACGCCGATTTCGATTAGCCGGGTTGGAATATCAACGTCGATGTTTTCCCCAAATGTCGGTTGCAGCCAATTGAGAAAGAACTTATTTAAATTGTAATCGGTAGAAACCGGATAGGTCTTGATACTAATCTCAGATTTGTTTTGGAACGATGCATATCTGCCGCGAAACCCGATGAGATCGGCGCCGCTTGTGCCGGACCACATTAGCAATTGATCAAAACCATTGCCGATAATTGTGCCGTTTACGGCGGTTCGGTCCTTATTGTTATTCCCGTTAATTGAATTCAAACGTGTATGGAATAAAAATAACTGGGAAGAATTTTTAATTTTGTATGGATACCTCAGATACAAATACGCTCTGTTTTGCTCTATAAACAGCGCCGTATTTTGTGAGACTTTTTTTCGATAGATGTCTCCGTATTGGCAGCCCGACCCCAGTTTGGGAGCAAGGGTAACGGTTTCATTCAAATTGAACGTGCAAATATCGCGGAAGTTTGTGATATTCAGAAAGAGATTTTGCCATTGCGCGCCGGCAGGTATGGAAAAGAGCAAAGCAAGAAGGGGGAAAAGTATAATCCTCTTCCCCCAATGTTTTATGGCTTTGGTTGTCAAAAGGAGTCCTATTTTATTAATGTCATTTTCCGGGTAACGATAGTTCCGTTGACATTCAGCTTGCTGAAGTATATTCCCGATGGAAATTCAGAAGCGTTCCATATAGTAATGATTTTTCCGGGTTTCATAGGTTGATCAATTAACTCCCGGACAATTTCACCGTTTAGATTGACGATCGTTAGATTGACGTTCGCTTCCTGTGGCAGATCGAATTCGATTTTAGTCACCGGGTTAAAGGGGTTCGGATATACCGGATACAAGGCAAATTCCTTCGGCAGAACAGGTAAGCGGTAAGTGCCGGTCTGTTTGTAGCGATCGGGGAACATCCCGCCCAGGGTGCTGTCGATACCGAAGACATAATTCTTCCACATCATCAGGAAGCTTTGCGGCGGGTTGTCGAACCAGGCGGATAGATTGACTCTTTCGTCGCCAATGATAATGGTGGAATCGGGAAATGCAAAATCTTCGTATAGCTCCCAGGTCGAATAAGCGAACATATCCATTAGAAATTCCATAAATTCGACATCCATATCAAAATCGTCATCATAGGGCTTCATAGCGATCATTAAATTCGTCATGTTATCGAAGAAAATCCCGAGATCTTCAAAAGCCTCCTCCATCATATCGCCGATTTCATGAAATCTTTGGACGCCGTAGGGCGTGAGGGACAGAAAGTCGGGATTTGATCGTTCGAGGATAAGGATAAGATCTGAATCACTTTCGACCTGGGAAAAATCCAATACTGTCGGATCGAGGTCAAGGACAAAAACCTTACCGAGCTCTCCGTACATATTAGCGAGACCTTCCGCTATTAATGACATGCCGTCTATTGCCAACTCGATCAGTTCGGTTACCATGATAACCTGTGGAACAGTCAGATGGGTGATTGAAAATTCGGAGTTAGGTCCCAGAAGATAGGGACCCAGCTCATCATCATTTTCTTTAATTAGGATCACATAGTTGGTCAACTCCTCACTTTCAATGTACTGGTCAATATGGTAGCGAATCTCGGAAATCTGATCCTGCAGATCAAAACTGCTCCAGTCAAAATGGTAGGTCAGGCTGTCGATCCGCCCTTCGGATATAAAGTCGAAGGCTTGTTCGACGTCTCCGAAAAACTCCTCGTCGGTCAGCAGGTCGTATATGAGTGTCAATGCAATCCCGAAGTGTTCATCAGGGGTACAGGTAAACAGTGGTGACGCGTCTTTTATCAGCAGCGCCTGTTGATATAAATGTAGTTTATTCTCAAACGCTACTCGTGAATCGTTGGCATTTAGAATAATATCGGACGTAATCATGGCATGCATGTCGTTTGTGATTCCGTTCGGGAATATTCCCCGGAACGTAAATAGCGCCGATTCGTCCTGTCGGTAGAAATCTTCATACACTTCATACAATCCATCGTTCCAGGTCAGGTTTTCAAGGATAGCCAATGGTTTGATCACCTTTCCTTCGGCATCGGGACCAATGGGATATTCTTTCCCACCGAGCAGAGTATCCACTTCTGCTATAATGGTTTGCAATGAATCCATTCCGGAGAGGTCAAATTCGAAAGGGGCAAACGGCTGATCAGATAAAAACACCTGGATCGTATCTATTAATTCATCAAGATCGTCGAGACCAAT
>JAGLWX010000155.1 GCA_023133185.1 Fidelibacterota bacterium | reverse complement strand
ATCCCGCGCTACAGCATCTATTTCCCAGCCTAATTTACCAGGCTTAATAGCGTCTTTTGCCATTTGAACGGCTTCGATTATTGTGTTAAATCCTTTTTGAACTTCTGCAGGAGCCTGAGTTTCTCCGTCTTTCAAGAAATACCAGGTGCGCTGAATGTCAGAGCAATACTCATCTTTTTTAACGCCAAAATCTATATTTAGAACATGACCCTTTTTTATTTTACGATCAGTCGGATCGGCATGAGCGCCGGCAGTATCAGGTCCTGTGAATACTGCCGGGCAGGAATTTTCCTCCCAGGCTGTTGTGACCCGGTGTTTTTTTACCAGCCCCAGGATATATTTTGCGACGTCGCGCTCGGATTTGCCGGGCAACATAAACGTTGATACCTGAGTATAAATATCTTCGGTAAGTTGGATCGCGGCTTTTATCCGGGATATTTCAGAAGCGGTTTTTCTGCCCCTGAGAGCGCTGACAATTTCCTGAGATGAAATGAATCGATCATGATATTCGGTATTTGCGGTATATTCTTTCAACAATTGATACATTCCATGTGTTAGTCCATCGGACATATAATCGCTTTTCGATGTATTGATTGCGATATTTCGCGGGCTAAGTTCATTTAGCACTGATAGAAATTCTTCTTTGAAGCTGCCGACATATTTTCGGATATCCTGATATAATCCCGTAAGGTGAATGCGCTCATGATCGAGACTGCCCACGATAGCAATTGTTTTTCCACATCGTGTTATTATAAATGCTGATTGCCAGGTACAATTAGTGCCCAATACCAGATCCAGGCAAGGATCATAAACGGCTTCGGTTTCACGCACAAACGTTAGCCACATATCGACATTTTTCTCGTCGAGAATTTGGACCGCCTGTTTTATTTTTTCCCATAGCATAACTGTCTTTCTCCTCTAATGTGGACATAATTTAAAACTTCTGAAATATACGGGTTTGTTTTTTTAAAAGAAATGCTGGAAAGGAGTTCCGGGCGGAATTCCTCTCCAGCGATTTGGGGTGGGGTAGAGTTATATGTGGAGTTGGGAAGGTGTGCAAATACATGTTTTTCAAAAATCGCTTAGTAACTATACAATACTCGTACCAAAAACATAAATGCATATAATTGAATGACATATAAATATATTGTCAGGCGGTTTTGGGGTAGTTTTACCACAAAAGTTGGGGTGTAATTGCCACAAATACGCATAATATGCGGAATACTAACTGACAACCAAATCTGTTTCGCTACTGTCTATCATTAAAATGAATATTCAATACCGCAAACAAACAAAATCCCGACCTAAAGACAATGGGGTTTCTATGAAAAAAGTTGCGTTACTGATAATCAATTTACTATTAACGGCTTACGTTTCCGGGGGAATAGAAATTCAGGCAGTAAGGACTGACGTTCCTCCAATCATTGATGGTTTCTTAGATGACGATGTTTGGAGTAAGACCCCGGCCTATAGTGATTTCAAGACTTTTCAGCCTGATTTCAACAAAGCTCCCAGCGAGTTGACCATTGCTCGAGTAGCCTACGATGATGAATACCTTTACTTTGCCATTGAAGCACATGATTCTGAACCCGGAAAGATAAAGGCGTCTATAACTAAATGGGACAACATATTTCAGGATGATTGGATAGGCGTTGGTTTGGACGCCTTGAATGATCAACAGAGCGCTTATGCATTTGCTGCTAATGCCTGTGGTTCCCAGGGCGATCTCATGGTAAACAGCGATGGTAACGGCGACCCTTCCGAGGATTTCATCTGGGATGCGGCTGGTTCAATCAACAATACCGGCTTCAATGTGGAAATGAGAATACCTCTTCAAAGCATTAGATTTGACGACGGACGGGAAGTAATAATGGGACTTTTTTTCGTACGACAGCTTAGCAGGTATTCGGAAATGGTCATTTTCCCGGAAGTCTTCCCGGATAAAGGATCACTCCTGTCACAGACCGGAAAGATAATCTTTCAGGGGCTTAAATATCGCCGGAACTACGAAATACTCCCCTCATTTACACAAACGTCTAATAGAGAAGCGCGGGGCGGAGAGCTCCAAAAATTGAAAGATGAGTCTGGATCCGACATTGGAATAACGGCTAAAGTAGGCATTACTCCAACCCTTACTCTCGACCTGACAGTGAACCCCGATTTCAGCCAGATCGAGTCGGATGCAAGTCAGGTTGACGTAAACCTGCGCTATCCAAATTTCTACCAAGAAAAGCGTCCGTTCTTTTTAGAGGGTATCAAGAATTTCGATGTCGCGGGTATAGGAAATGGCAGCAGTATTTCACATGTTGTACACACGCGCATGATTGCCGATCCCAGCTTTGGTTTAAAACTCTCCGGTAAACTTGGGAGCAATAATGCACTGGCAGCCATAATTGCCAGAGATGAATCCCCCATCTATGAAGAGGATACAAAGAAACCCGCCGATTTTGGCATTCTGCGCTACAAGCGGCTTTTGCATGATGAAAGCTACATCGGAGGCATCGTCACAACCCGGGAACATGGGGGCGGATTCAATCGAGTTGTTGGCATAGACGGTCTCTGGCGGATATCCGGAACCATGAAGATTAAAGGCAACACCCTCTACGGTATGAGTAAAGATCCTGAAAACGGGAGGGTTACCAACGCTCATAATGCTGATTTGTCCTGGAGTTATGGCGACCGTAAATATTACACATGTGTAGGAATCCATGACATCAGCAAGAACTTCCGGCTTGATACCGGCTATATTCCGAGAGACGGCACAACTACCTTGACTCTGTCGGGAAGACGGTCTTTTTATTTAAAATCAAAGATCCTAAACAAAATTGATGCAGGGTATTGGGGATACGTGCAAAGGGACAAGTACTACGATATGAATGATGGGCGGCACAATTTCTATCTGCAATTCTTGATGCCACGCTCTACATATATAGAACTTGATTATACAAAAGGGTCTGAAGTGTTTGAAGGTGAGCTGTTTGACAGGGATGAGATAGAGTTAAGCTTAAGGAGCCAGATATTCAAGTCGCTTTTCTTTGTTCTGGAAACCGGTATTAAAGGAAGCCCCTGGTATAATGATCCTGACAACTCATTCCAGGGAGATGTTGCCTATCAAATCGCTTTTCTTAATTTCCAGCCGACTGAAAATTTCAGCTCTGAGATTACGGGTGTACGAGAAATCTTTACAAGTCGTGATGATGAATTGGACCTCTATGATTATAATATTCTCCGGATCAAGACAACCTACCAGCTGAATAAGTACCTGTTTGCAAGAGGTATTCTGGATTACACTTACGTAGAGTATCCCGATTATGCCGCCAGGTATCCGGAAGAAGGGAAAATTGATGACAGGAAGAGTCTAACCAATGAATTTTTATTGGGATTCACATATATTCCCGGAACAGTGGTTTATCTCGGATATGGATCAATATCTGAGAATCGGGAGTATAATGGAGAGGATTATATTCATGCCGATACGTTCACTGAAATGAAACGCGGACTATTTTTCAAAGCGTCATATAATTGGCGATTATAATGCCTAAAGGGAGTTCCGGGGCTTCCCGCCTGTCGTCCCGACTTTAGAGAGTAACACACCCCGTCCTTCGGACACTCCTCTTTTTAGAGGGGAACCCTTGAAATTCCCCCTTAGTAAAGGGGGAATAAAAGGGGGATGTAACTTGGTGTGTATTTTAACTTCCAATCGGAATACTCACCGAATAAAACCTGACATGTTTGCGGATGAGTTACTAATAATTGTACAATACTCGCACTAAAACATAAATACATATAAACATGTTGCCAAGCGGGTTTGGGGTAGTTTTACCACAAATGTTGGGGTGTAATTGCCACAAATATGTGGAACAAATTTTTTATTGTTGAATTAGCGCTTTTTTCAGAAAGTGACCGGTGAAGGAATCCGGGTTGTCGGCAATATCTTCCGGGGTTCCGGCGGTTACGATAGCGCCACCATTATCGCCGCCTTCCGGACCAAGATCGATGATATAATCTGCTGTTTTGATCACATCCAGATTATGCTCAATAACAATGATGGTATTTCCCTGGTCAATTAAACGATTTAACACATCGAGCAATATTTTGATATCTTCGAAATGCAGACCTGTCGTCGGTTCATCGAGAATATATAGTGTTTTCCCTGTTCCTACTTTACTGAGTTCGGTTGCCAGCTTTATCCGTTGCGCTTCCCCGCCGGAAAGTGTGGTGGCTTGCT
>JAGLWX010000154.1 GCA_023133185.1 Fidelibacterota bacterium | reverse complement strand
CCTTGAAAATCGATAAAATTTCAGTAATATTTGAATGTGATATGGAAAACTATAGAATAACTTGTTGGCTTTGAGATATGACAGAGTACCTACACAGAGCAATCGGGCGAATGTCAGTGGTCTTCTCCCAATTGGAAGACTACATGAGAGACCTTATCTGTGCTCTTCTCGCTCAAGACAAGAGGACGGGCGAGATCGTGACCTGCGGGATGAAGTTCAGCGCCATGTGCAACCTTGCGAAGTCGCTCTTCGTGCACAAGGTGGATGACGAAGAACTCCGGGAGTTCTTCTCCGAACTCATGCCACAGGTGGAGCACTGCGGCGAGGGGCGCAATGCATACGTCCACTCATCCTGGTATACTCAGGAGCCTATCATTCCGTATATTCGGTCAAAACCCAAGATCGGCAAAGATGGCCACTTCCGGGACAACTGGCAAGCCATGGGATGCGGCGAGATTAATGACCTCGCTGATCTAATTGACGAAACGGCCATTGGCGTGTTTGAACTGCTGATGCACATGCAGCATAAGGGAATGATTAACTTTCTGGCCCTCGGCACTACTCTGCCAGAGGAATTGCCAAGACATTTCAAGACAAGGGAAAAGCCAACAAAACCTTGGACAGCTACAAAATGACCGTGCAGACTCGGTCATTTTGAGCGTCAAGGCGATCGTTAGCCATCTATCAAAAAAGGAGAACCAATGAAAAAATTAAGTCTAATTGCTTTTATATTTTCCCTCGCTTCACTGAGTATTGCCATTTATTTAATTATAAATCGTCAATCAGATATAGTCCTACCTCATTCTCAAATACCTAAAGATGTTGTGCTAAAATATATTGAAATGTCGCGTTGGGATGGAACCCAATCATTCTTTGAAACAAACAGAGTGGAATTAAAAAGAAACTTAGAATTGTCAAACTTCTTAGAAAATGATTGTGTCGCAATAGTTTTTGCAAAAACATTTGCTAAAGGTCGAGATCTCCGTTTTTGCATTTGGTTACGTAAAGATGATTCAGGCTGGGCTTTGGTTCCCTACCTAAGTTCTTATATTTCGGAAGATCCATTTCGGCAGAAGTGGATTGAGCAGCATAAAGAATGGCTTGAAGAAATGGAATCAAAGAAGGAAGATTGGGAAAAACAAAGCAAAGGCATCTGGTAATGGCTAAAAAGTAATTGGAGGTAACGCCTTGAACTATTGCACGATTTCATGTTTTTAACTATGATAATTAATTACGGAAAATATATTTTACCTTTATTCGCAGCTATACATGAAAACGAAAAATCTTCAATTATTGTCAAATTTCTTGGTTGTTCTTTCTTTATCAATAATTCTGGGCAAATTGCAACATGTGCTCATGTTGTTAAGTCCATCCAAGACGATGAATATGTAGTAGCCAAATACTTTGAAAGCAATAAATTTTACAAACTTTATGATATCCGAGTACATCCAAAACATGATTTTGCAACTGCCAATTTAAAAATTGACAATAAAGATTTTTTCCCATTCTACATCGATGATATTTTGATTTGTATGGATGTTGGAACATTTGGATTCACAGCCGCTGGAATTGACAAAAAGAACAATGTTAAACTTGATGCAAGATTTTTAAAAGGTTACATCTCAAGAATCGCCGACAATTTTGAAAATTTACCAAATGGAACAGAAGCATTAGAAACTTCTTTTCCATCATTGGCAGGTTTCAGCGGAAGTCCAATAATAAGTTCTGGAAAAGTTGTCGGTATGCTTTTCAATAATTATGAATCTCAAGTGATTGTTCATTCATATTCCGAAGTTGTTGATGAAAATGAAAGATTTTCGGAAAAGATAACTAAGATAGTAGAAATGGGGTTGGCCTATACTTCAAAGACTATTCTCAGGTGTTTGCAGCAATTTTAGAAACAATTATTAAGGACTAAATTAAAACACTTTTCGAGTTAATGTCCAAGTGTCTAACAATGTTTCCACCTGACCGCAAAAGATTTTGAATTTTTTAGAGTTTGAAAGATCAGGACATAATTTTTGAATTTTCCATAACTCATCTCGAAGATAATTTGCGGCAAGTGAAACTTGCCGTTAGGCATACAATAGAGATTAATAATGGATTCAATACAAATAGATTTTAATCAAATTGCCTGGGATAACAAATCAGCTGGAATGCGCGTGAAACGATTTTTAGGACATGGTAAGCAGATGCGGTTAGTTGAGATCGAACCAGACTCCGGAGAAGCTAATTGGTGTGATGATATGTGTGTCTCCGCCGGAGCGGAGACACAAGTAGTTTCCCTCGTCTTCATGCTCTTGAGCATAATACCACTTGTCTCAAAATTCCCGTCCAATACTACTCGTCTCAACGCTCCTGCGTTGAGACGAGTCCAGAGAACATCTGTACGTTCCAGAGTATGACACGGGAATGAGAATAAAGTACAAATAAAAAAAAATCTGTGAATCTCCGTGAATTCTCTGTGTAACTCCGTGTTAAAATACTCTGTTTTTTTACGGAGTATCTGTCCGACAAGATCGCCGATAGGCAGGCGGGCAACCCCTGGAACGAGAGATATTGGTGAAACAATAGAAAATCTTCGTGAACTTCGCGATTTCTTCGTGTAACTTCGCGTAAGAAATCACTATATTTAACCATGTGCGGAAGAAAAACACTGACCAAAGGCAAAATGGAGATCATTGAGGAATTGTCCATCCAACTCTGGGACGATTCTTTCGAGCATCAACCGAATTACAACATCGCTCCGACGGCAACGGTGCCTATCATGTTGTACGACGGGCAACGTATCGTCAAACCAATGCAGTGGGGCTTGATACCAAAATGGGCGAGAGACCCAAAGAAATTACCAATGTTCATCAATGCCCGATCGGAAACATTAACAGAAAAGCGATCCTTTTCGAACTTGGTTGATTCAAACCGATGTATTGTGATTACCGATGGATACTACGAGTGGCGGAAAACGGGTTCCGGAAAGCAGCCATATTATATCATTAAGTCCGATCATGGCATTCTGCCAATGGCTGGGCTGTGGAGCCAATGGACTGATAATCAGGGTGTTCCGGCATTTACTTATACCGTAATCACAAGTGCCGCAAGCCGGCAACTGGAATTTATCCATCATCGTATGCCGGCAATTATAGAAAAGGAAAATATGAATATCTGGCTTGATTGTGATAACAATGATTCCGGGTCTGCATTGAATTTGCTTCAACCGCTTCAGAAAGGATTACAGGCTTATCCGGTGTCAACTTTTGTAAACAATGTCAGGAATAATTCTCCACAATGCATCGAAAAAACCGCTGAACCGCCCTCAATATTATTTAACTGAAATGTTCGTTCCGCAGCACCTGCCCGATAATCATCTTTCCGAAAGTTTCTTTGGATAACGTAAAAGATTCAAGTAAATATCGTGAAGCGCCTATAAATATCTTTCGCAAAGTTAACCTTATCTCTGTATTCAAGTAGTAGCATTCTGTCCGGTGACAACCGTTCCGGAGCGGAGCCCCGGAACGAGAAGGTGATAGCCCCGGAACGAGGATGCACAACTCTGGCTACGGGGTTATACTCCGTAGCTATTTCTTAGGTCAGTCGGGAAGCCACGGAGGAATATCCATGTCCAGATTAAAAATACTGACCTTTATCAAAAAAAATGTTATACTAACCGGAAGAAAAAATATGAAATATTGAAATCGAATAACAGATCAAATGAACAATAAGCAATTTAAACAGCCGTTTATGTAGAAAAGGAGTCAACATGAAAGAGACCTATTCAATCAGTCCTGATGGTGAAAAGTTTTTAATTCCAA
>JAGLWX010000153.1 GCA_023133185.1 Fidelibacterota bacterium | reverse complement strand
AAGAAAAAAATGCGAAATATTGAAATAGAATAATAGGTCAAATAAACAATAAGCAATTTTAAACAGCCGTTTATGTAGAAAAGGAATCAACATGAAAGAGACCTATTCAATCAGTCCGGATGGTGAAAAGTTTTTAATTCCAAAAGCAGAAGGATATGATGCTGAATTTGAAATGCTGAAAAAACGAGTTCAATCCGAACGGGAAAAAGGACGTGAAATTGTCGTGGTAATGGGAGTTGGTTTCGTTGGAGCGGTCATGGCAGCCATCGTTGCCGATACCGTCGATGAAAATGGTCAACCGAGTAAATTTGTGATTGGAATGCAGCGCCCCAGTGTACGTAGTTACTGGAAAATTCCAATCCTGAATCGTGGTGTTTCACCAGTCAAGGCAGAAGATCCGGAAGTGGAACCTATGATTCAGCGCTGTGTCAATGATAAAAATACATTAATAGCAACTTACACTTATGATGTCCTTAAACTCGCCGATGTTGTCGTTGTGGACGTACAGTGTGATTATCTCAAAGAGGAGTTAGGCAATGTTCGCAAAGGTCGTACCGATATGGCGGCACTGGAACAATCTATTGGCGTTATCGCTGAACACATTCCTGCGGAGGCGCTTGTACTAATTGAAACCACAGTGGCGCCCGGTACGACAGAACAGGTGGCATTTCCTATTATGAAAGATATTTTCAAGAAAAGGGGAATCAAATCCGATCCGTTGTTGGCACACAGTTATGAACGCGTCATGCCCGGACGGCATTATGTTGCCAGCATAAGGGACTTCTGGCGGGTTTGCAGCGGGATTAATGATAACGCCCGCGAAAAGGTGGTAAAGTTTCTTAATGAGGTTCTGAACACTGATGAATATCCATTAACAGTGATGGATCGTCCTATTGAATCGGAGACTGCGAAAATTGTTGAAAACAGTTACCGGGCAACAATCCTGGCATTTTTAGATGAATGGAGCCTGTACGCCGAACGGAATGGCGTTGATTTGATAAAAGTAATTAAAGCAATTAAAATAAGACCGACTCACAGTAATATGATTTTCCCCGGACCAGGCATCGGTGGCTACTGTCTTCCCAAAGACGGCGGTCTGGGCGTCTGGGCATATAAACATATTCTCGGCTGGAATGATGACATTTTTAAAATCACACCGTTGGCGATTGACATCAATGATACACGCGGTCTGCATGTTGCTGAACTGACTCGTGACGCCTTGCGAAATATGGGTGAACACATTGCAGCGGCGGAAGTTCTGGTATTAGGTGCGGCTTATCGTGAAGATGTCGGCGATACACGTTATAGCGGTTCCGAAATCATTATCCGTAAACTGGCGGAAATGGGCGCTGAAATTCACGTTCATGATCCTTATGTCCAGCACTGGTGGGAATTTGAATTACAAGACAGTTACCCCAGTCCGGGACACAGTAAAGCGCGCTTTTTCCGAAATCAGGAAAAGTTAAAAGATTTACGGATTGAACAGGATTTGAAAAAGGCGCTGAAAGATGTCAAAGCCGTCATTCTGGCAGTCAGACATGAAGCCTATTTGAATCTTGATCCGAAAGACCTTATTGAACAGATCGGTCATCCGGTGGCAATTATTGATTGCTTTGGTATATTGGATGATGATCAGATTAAACAATATTTTGAACTTGCTTGTGAAGTAAAAGGTCTGGGACGGGGTCATATCCAGAGAATTAAAGAGGATGTCCGAAAAGGAAATATTTGATTAAAATGAAATCATCCATTAACGTTAAAAAAATCCGCTGGGGAATCATTGGTTGCGGAGATGTTACCGAAGTCAAAAGCGGTCCCGGTTTCCAGAAAGCCAGGAACTCTGAATTGGTCGCCGTCATGCGCCGGAATAGTAAACTTGTGAAAGATTATGCCAGGCGTCATCATGTTCCCAAATGGTATGACAATGCCGATATGTTAATTCATGACCCTGACGTGGATGCTGTTTATATTGCAACACCGCCATCGTCACATATGCAATACACATTGGAAGTTGCTAAAGCCGGAAAACCGGTTTATGTTGAAAAACCAATGGCTTGCAGTTTCACCGAATGTCAGCAGATGATCGATGCCTGTGAGGAAGCTGCCGTTCCGTTGTTTGTGGCTTATTATCGACGGGCACTTCCGCGATTTCTAAAATTGAAAGCGATCATTGAAAGAGGTGATATTGGTGAGGTTCGGGCAGTCAATGTCAGGTTCTATCAGAAACCATCCAAAGCGGATCAAGCCGGCGAATACAACTGGCGGGTCGATCCGGAAATTGCCGGCTGCGGTTATTTCTGTGATCTTGGTTCACATATGATCGATCTGCTGCAATATTTACTGGGACCGATTATTTCTGCCAATGGAGACGCTTCTAATCAAGGCGGGCTTTATAAAGCCGAAGATATTGTCAGCGCTTCATTTAAATTTGAAAATGGAATTCATGGGACCGGACTGTGGTGCTTTAATGCGGCGGAAAATTTGGATAGAACGGAAATTATTGGCGCTAAAGGAAAAATCAGTTACGCTACTTTCGGGGATTCACTTTTCATTGTTCATACAAAACACCGACGAAAGGAATACAAAATTCACCATCCTGATCATATCCAGCAACCGTTGATCCAGAAAATTGTGGATGAATTAACAGGAAATGGAACCTGTCCAAGTACAGGTAAAACCGGCGCCATGACAAATTGGGTGATTGATAAGATATTCGGAAGAATTTGACACGTATAAAACAAACACTTCTTCCGGCATCACAACGCTGAGCATGGCGGCAAGGGAGATATAAAAGCAAACCCGTTTTCAATGAAACGAAGTGGAATCAAACGGGTTTTGCGGATTTATGGGGAAATATTCTGAGTTTATGACGATGTGCTTTAGTTGTGCTTCGATGACGATTAAACCCATTTGGCTCGCTTCGCTCCCTGAAAATGGGTTTTACTTACCACTTGTCTCAACGCTCCTGCGTGATAATTATCTTTGCGAAAGTTTCTTTGGATAAAGCAGAAGATTCAAATAAATATCGTGAAGTATCATTAGGTAACTTTCGTAAAGTTATCCTTTCCGGAGCAAGAGCTCCGGAACGAGAGAAGGATTGGCATGATTATTTGGCTGAACCAACTGTATAGCCGATGCTATTCTGGACAGGCTTATTCACAATTCACATCGCATAAATCTAAAAGGATTCGATGAGAAAAGTAAAAAATTCACTTTCCAATTCGGATACTTTGGAGTAATTTAAAAAAGTGAAAACAGAACAATCTCAAACTGTCCGAATAATTCCGAAACAGGTGTCCGAGTTGACCGGAATTAACACCATGGCTACTAATTTTTTATAATCTTCATTAAAAGTGAAAATATTTTATTAATGATAATGGTAAATTATATTTCATATAAAATATAAATTCACCTGATTAATAGGAATATTCTATAAAAAATCACAGAACACTTGTGCTAAAAAAGCGAAAAATCAATTCATATCTTTCATAAATTTTAATGATAAATAAGGAGACTTAAATTGGCTGATTCAAATAAAACGAGATGGGAAAAAGCACAAAAATGCGAGTTAGATTGGTGGAAAAGCCATAAGGGCAATGCTGATTGGTATAGAAGTTGTGCGGAACTGGTTGAAGCTGAGGTAAATCCATATCTCAAAATTGATAAAAACACAAAAATTTTTGAAATAGGTTCTGGTCCGGCAGGACCAATTACTTTCTTAAATTCTAAAAATAAATATGCAATAGACCCACTAGAATATTACTTCTCAAGTATAAAATTATACACTGACATCAGGGATCCATCTGTAAAATATACCATCGGAAAAGGAGAAGAATTATCATACGAAAGCAATTTTTTTGACTTAATAATCATTGACAACGTTTTAGAACATTGCGAAAATTCTGAAAAAGTATTA
>JAGLWX010000152.1 GCA_023133185.1 Fidelibacterota bacterium | reverse complement strand
CCCACAAACTTTTACTTGCTTCCTATTACGGAGCGCTTAATTATTTTAAGTGTTTTTTCAGCACCTCGTCCACAATACCATATTCTTTCGCTTCCAACGACGACATAAAATAATTGCGTTCAACATCCTGACCGATTTTACCTTTATCGCTGCCAATAATTAAATGTAAAAAAAAGATTACTTCGTTCATGGTGTTCCTGCATCATGGTATAGAAAAAGACCGGCGTATTAATTACACCGGTCTTTTTCATTTCTATATATTTACGAAAGAATTAGAAACCAAATCCTATCGAAAATACATTGCTGTTCCCAAAATACTGCATGGGACGATATGCATAATCCAACATCATTTTAACGCCCCCAACACTATATTTCAAGCCTGCTCCAAGCGATAAACCAAAAATTGATTCTCCAAAGTCAGGATTATCAGGATCCTTCATAATCGTATTGTATCCTCCACGAACATATAAAAGATCCATCAATTCTAGCTCAGCTCCGATCTTAATCTGATCTTGCTCGAAGTTGTTGTTCTGAAACTGAGCACAAACCAGGAGATTACCAACACTAATATTCTTCATATAGCTAAGCCCCATCTCTAAACTTGAAGGTAGCTGATCTGATGAAGACGGTCTGTATCGATAATCATCATAAGATTCATCCTTGTCACGGGCCTTTGTAAGCAAGGCAGAACCCTTATATTGCATATTGGCTCCAACATTCTTGATCACAAAACCTAATCTCAATCCATTAATTGACATCAGGTTTTTATACTGGATACCAAGATCAGCAGCAAAAGCGGTAGCGGAGGCTCTTGGAATACTCTCATAAACCATTTTGCCCGTAATACCAACATTTACATGATCAGTAAGACTTCTGGAATAAGTCATGCCCATTGTCGCAAAAGTGGGAGAGTACATACTACCTGTACCGTCCATATTTTCCCGGGTTGTAACTGGGATATCTCCAAAGTTAAAACTCTTTAAGCTGAACCCAAGAACTCCAAGTCTTCCGGCGTTAAAACCTAATGCAAAATAATTCACATTAATATCAGCGATAATGTTTTGACTGGAAAAATTCCCTGCGGCTCTTGCTTCCATATTTCCTAAACCTGCCGGATTCCAGTAAAGAGCTTCTATTGAACTTACACCGGCAATGTCAGCTCCGCCCATAGCAATTGCCCTGGCTCCTACCGGTACCTGAACCTGCACACCTGCTGCTGTACCGACACGACTGGCGTCACCGGCATAAACAAAAGAAATGCACAGAAAGGCTACAACAAGGAAAATTGTCAATTTCTTGAATATATTCCTATTTATCATATTTTTCTCCTTTTGTGTTTTGACAAGCATATTATTCATATTACTTCCCATTATATCAATAGTACTCAAGAATCTGTCTGTCCTGAATTATCATAAGCTTCAATACCTTCTCCATATCAAAATCAGGCAGGTCAATATGTACAATATACATACCGCTCGCTACAGGAAGATTCGCCTCATTTGCAAGATTCCATTGCATAAATTGAGAAGTACCCTCTTTCTTTAACTTCCTGACTAAAACACCCGCAAGGTTAAAGATACGAATAGTCGCATTAGCCGGCAGATGAGTGAAAGTTACATAATTATCATAAGGATCCACCGAAAGTGCATTGTATGCATAATATGGATTCGGGAATACGTTTACCTTCTTTACAGCTTCTTTTGCCGCTTCAGCATCACTTAAAACCGGAGCTGTTGTCGAGAAAGTGAACTTATCCACCCCAAGCTGTAAGGGATTGTCATACATGATATAGAATTTCTCACCTTTCGTCCAGTCGCACTTCCACCAGACCGTATTCCAGGTTAAATTGGAACTTTCAAGATAATCTCCAGCATCTGCGGCAATAACATCTTCATAGGGTTCCATTAAAAAGTCACAATACATTCTATTACTAGGATTAAATGCATAAAGTGTATCTCCATCTCCTATAGATCCAAACCGATCCTTGATCAGGATTGATACCTGACGCGGTCCATCCGGTGCTTCCATATCCCAGACTTCAAAAGGAATCTGGAGAAAGAAAGCCGAACCGTCACCAGGATTATTGGCATCCGGATGACTTGCCAATTTATAGCCACTAGCAGCATATATAATTGCTTTCGATCCGGTTCCTTCTTTAATAGGAATATAAGTCAATGTATCTCCAATAACGACCGGAGTATCATATTCACCGGTAAAGCGAATTTCATAATCTCGCTGTAAAAGATCTACAACAGTCGTCCCATAGCCGTAGGCATCGATCGATTTAGCCGTTGCAGCCCATCCATAGGGATGCAAATAACTGGTTACGACATAGGGGACAGTAGAACGTGGATTATTTATAAAATATTCATAATGCCACATGGGGCGTGTTCTCTCCGATCCATCAGCAAACGTAGTAGTAGCTTCTGTAAAATCGATCGGCGCATCATAACTGGCACTAATAAATACCTGAAAACCATCGACAATACCGCCCGCGGTTGCTCCTTCGAGTCCTCCCGTGTCAACATCTTTGCCGGAAACAACTTTTTGATCTTCAAGGACCACTATACCATCTAATGTTAAGTCTTTAACATTCCAATGAGATACTGACTTAAATTCATAGCCCAACTCTGTTAAGGTAATTGTACCTTCAGCATCAACTACTGTGCCGTCATATCCATCATCATATACAGCATAGCCAAATGTCTTCGGAAATACAAATGGTTGTACGTTAACTGTAAGGATAACGGTACCCTCAATACAGCCAAATTCTGAACGTGCAGAGTCACCCCAGGTTATTGAATTCGACTCATCAAGAGTCCCATCCATATTAACGCAATTTTGACCTTGGGCTGTTCCGTAAGTTCCATAAGATCCGGACATAGACCATGAATTTACTGTCACATCGGCAGGAAGATCAATTCTCAAACCATCAATCCAGGCGCCACCCGGAGCCTGCAAATCTAATGTAAAAATCAGATCATAGGTTCCAACTGTAGCGGAAGCGAGTACAGAACCGGTTATCGATGAAGGTGAAACATCCGTTACCTTCCCAAGGGCTTTTCCAACAGAATCAGGATAGTTGGTCTCTTTCCAAAAACCATCAACATCACGATAATAATGTTGCTGATCGAAGAATACTTCATAATCGTGACCGGTCAGGGCATAGGGATCAATTACTGTATAACCCGC
This sequence comes from Fidelibacterota bacterium, assembly GCA_023133185.1. GTDB lineage: Bacteria > Fidelibacterota > UBA2242 > UBA2242 > UBA2242 > UBA9312. The sequence continues at coordinate 7,526 of JAGLWX010000152.1, read as the reverse complement.
TCCGCCATCACATGTACCGGCTGAATGTGCTAATTCATATTCACCACCAACCGGTTCCTCCAAAATACCAATATCACCAGGCAGAGGTTCCTGAATAACAACCGGCATGATGATTAGCGTTGATTCCAGAGCTTTATCTTCGATCAGTTCCGGATTCGGATGATAATTATAGGCAGTTACTGTAAAGTAATAAGTATTTCCTTCATAAAGCTGATCACCTGTCAGGTAATCTTTTTCTACCTGGAAAAAACGTTTAATGCCAGCATCGGCACCAAATTGAACAGGAATATTTACAATCTGTCCGTATGCCGGTACGAAGCGATTTCCTTCAATAACTTTAACCCCATTTACAATATCGTATGTAGCAAGCAGCTTACCCTGTTCCTTAGTTGCTGTAGCAGAGGGTAATTGATAAACATTGTAACCCTCGAAAGAGTAACCGGCAATTACCGGTTTTTCTGTAGATTCTACAGCTGCCTGGTCAGAGCCCCACTCCAATAGGACATTATTCTCAAACGCCCTTGCCGTGACATTTGGTCCCTTTGGTGCTTTCGGCACACCTTGAAAATTTCCATCAAAGATAACCTGAGCCACTTCGTCAGTCATTTTCATATCAGTGATCGAACTGAACCTTGTATCACCTAAGCCACCTATAATAGCCACAACAATTTCCTGTGATTCACCATCTACAAATGTAAATGGTCCGGAACACAGGGCGATACGGCGGTCGCCGGGTGAGAAGAAACTGGCATGTGCATCCAGATCGCCGGTTTCGGTTACAGGATCACCAGCCATAGGAAACATTGTTGCCTCAGTACCTTCATTTCCAACTGTCCAGGGAGTAGGATCTGTCATATTAGTCGTAGGCGTATTACCTAATAGCATATTATACCATTGCAAAGTACCATCATATACACCAAGATCCGGATCGCTAATCGGCGAACCGGCGGCAAACCAGGAAAAACCGGTCATCGGTAAAGGTTCTCCGTCAACTATCGGACCTTTAAAGAAATCATAACCAATTGCGGATGGCGCCAATCCAAAGGCGGCATATTTGGGATCTGTATCCATTCCGTTATATGCATAACCCATACCTAATGTTGTATCGCATCCACAGAGATCGTCGCCAGCCTCACCTAAATCCGGATCGCACCACTGTGCAACATACATTTCATCAACGTTTGCACCGGATTTGTTAATTATCTTATATTTCTTAAAGATGATCTGCCCTAAACGAGCACCCGGCTGCGCATAAGCCCAGGCGGTAACCTGAAGCTCAATACCGATAGGTTCGGAACCGTAGAGACCAAGACAATTTGTTCTGTCTAAGTCATTACAAACAAGCCAAACAACCTGATCGGCATTGGCAATTCCCGGTGTACCATCTGCATAAGTTGGAGCGCCAAGGTCAGCCGGCCATTCGTTCCAGTCGGTTTCATACTGAGCAATAATCTCATCGGTCATCGCTTCCGTAACGGCTGTGGCGCTAACCATATTAGCTTCCGCCGCTTCCTGAACGACCATCGCGTGAGTCAATGTCTCATAATCCGGACGAATACGATAAATTCTAGCCCGCGGATCATCTTTACTTACAGCAGTACCATCAGATTTAATCCATCCCTGCGTTGTCCCAACATTATAGGTTTGACCACCAACGCGAATTTCAGTACCAACTTTACCACCCCAGATAAATCCATCCTGGAAAATGGCTCCCGCGGTACCGCGAGGATAGATACCTCCGGAATTGCTGTTAGGGTCAATCCCGGACATTCCATTATAATTCATCCAATAACTCCAGTTGGAGATATTGGAAAGTGTACGTGTTATCTGACCGCTTGTTGCTTTAGCGAGAAATGAGCCCTGTGAAGCAGAACCTTTCTCCGGTTTTGCCATCAGGCTCGTCGCAAAAAGCAGCACAACGATAAGTGAAACACACAATACTATTTTTGTGATTTTCATATTATTTCCTCCATAAGTAGTACCAATTCTAAAAAAATTACCTTATATATCAGAAACTGAATTTTAGACCAAAGAAGATCTGACGGGGATTTCCATACAGTTCACGCTCTATACTGTCCCAATAAGCCTGACCATTTACCAAGTTTATCGCGCTATACAAATCGATGTACTCTTGCCCACCTTCAGCTTTAATAGTTGTAGCTGAATAATTTGGCTGACTCAGGAATCCATCATCTTCTGCGCTTCCGGTTTTTTCAAAAACATTTATGACGTTTTGACGGTTGAATAAGTTATTCACTAACACATAAGCAGTGATTCTAAAATTCATAATCTGAAATGCTTTATCAAGTCGTAAATCGGTATAAAATGTCCATGGGGTTGTGGATGAACCGATTGGCTCTGCAGCCAAACGATCTCTCGTATCATACATATAATCGATTCCAGCTGTATATGGATCTGTCTGTCCACCGATATTTACATTAACATGCGTATATGGATGACCACTCGAGAATTTAAATAACAAATTCAGACCCAATTGGGAAAGAATTGGACCACCATCATTTTTACCAAAGCGGTAATCAAGATTAATAGAACCGGTGTGAGTAGCAGAATAATCCAGAGGATTAATCGTAGTCGGCATCTGGGCGTTGAAATACAACGCTCCCTGGGCAGAATGGCTATTGGATTGTGTCCCTTCAGCATGAGTAAAGGTATAGTTCATCTGTGTAGCAAGTCGATTCGCTCTACGCAGCGTTAGGCGAAACTCCATACCTTTAGTGGTTGCAAAATCACCATTAGCAAAACGCTGATAATTACTTGGAATTGCAGCTGTCGGCTCAATCTTCTGATCGATAATCTGCACTAAACCCCTGATGTTCTTATAGAATGCTGTAACATCAAATGCCGCATTCTCAGCAACTTGTTGCCTGAATCCAACTTCATAAGAGGTTGTTTTCAAAGGATCAAGTCCAAACCCGACCGGATTAATGAAGTAGTAACCCCCGCGGACAATCTGCCGTGCTAAAGTGAAATTGCTAAAATATACATTGTTCAAACTTGGCATCTGCACAAACTTACCATACTGCATATAAAAAGCCGTCTTGTCAGTTACCGGGAAGGATAGTCCTATACGGGGACTTATAATCACTTCCGGATCTTTATCTTTCCAGGCGGTTTCGGCAAACATACTGGATTCAGTGTCAACTTCCGGATCTGCCGGGTTTTTCAGTTCTCTATCATCGGAGTCAAAATAATCTAAACGCACACCGGCATTAACAATCAGGTCCTTATACTCAATTTTATCCATCAAATATACAGAAGCCTGAACCGGTTTCTTGGGTGCGTCAACATAACCAAGGCTTTTTCCATCCTCATCTGTATACCTAATAATATCATCTGATTCATTTCCATAAATATCATAACCATAGGCATCAACAAGACCGTTTAACATCCAGATGTCAGCGGGTACTGCATCAATACTTCCATAAGTTTTATAGCCAAATGTACCATTTTCAGCAGTATAACGCATTACTGAAGGAGCTATATCAAAATAATGAATAGTATAACCCCTGTAATCCACACCTGCCTTTAACTGGTGATATTTTCCATACTGGGTTATAAAATCGGTGGCAAACCCGATATATTTGTGGTTCTCATGACGATACAAATTAGTCGGATTACCATTTCTTTCAACAGGGAACCCATCTATCCTATAATCAAATTGATCGCTCCATGAATTTCTATAAATAACTTCCCCATCAGTGTAGTCTGCCACAGCAGTGCTATCATAGTACTTGTGCCAGTCATTTTCAAACCAACTATCACCAAGTTCTCTCTCATATTGATAATAACTCACCCTTAAGTCCAAATAAGTTTTAGACGTAAACATTTTTGTAGCTTTAGCGGTCAACAGCATTGTAGATGTTTCATAATACTGACTTCTGTCATTGAGAGTGTTTAACATCGGTGGTTTAAATCTGTCATATTTACGACCGGTAAACAAGCCACTGATATTCAAGCGAATTGGAAGGTCTAATGTAATAGTGCCATTGATTTTGTAGAATTTATCAGCCTGTTTTTGCGTAAAACCATCTGGATATACTAATGTAACGGTATCATGTTCTGAACTTTCCGGATTAGCATCTATCATATCTTTGAATTCATATCCTTCGCTAAAACGAACTGCACCATCATCCTGGTTATTATATTCTCCCGCAAGAAAAAATCGAGCTTTTTTTGAAAACAATGGGCCACTGATTGTGGCTACTGCCAGTTGGTGACCATAACCATAGGTATCAAGGAACTTATTCCCTTCAGTCGGATCACCAAATCCATCAGCACGATAATCAAAAGAACCTGATAAAGACGAACCTCCGGTTTTCAACTCTGTCTTTACCACACCTGCATTTGCGCCTCCCATATCAGCATTATAACCACCGGCTAATACCTGTATCTCTTCAACAGCTTCGTGAATAGGAGATAATGCATTCCGGTTGGTTATAGGATTCATTGTTGAGACACCATTTACAAAATAACCTACTTCACCGTCTCTGGCTCCGCGAATGTGAACAATTCCATCTTGAACAATAACACCAGCCATCGTCGAAATAATATCTTGTATTCCACGAATCGGGATATTTTCCAAATCCTCAGCTGTTGTAAGTGAAATACTTGAAGTAGCGCTCTTTTCAAACAGCTTTCGCTCAGCTGTTACGGTGACTATTTCACCTTCTAAAACCGTTTGTTCTAAATCAAAGTTCAAAGTAGTAGTTAAATCCATTGATACCCTAACTTTATTAACTACTGTCTCTTTGTACCCAATGTAACTAGCATGAACAGCATATAAACCAATAGGAATATTCAAAATTGCATAATATCCCTCGGCATCTGTTGCAGCGCCCATTGAGGTACCTTCAATCAGAACATTTACCCCGGCGAGGGGTTCACCAGATTCCTTGTCCACTACTGTTCCAGAGATTTTCCCCGCCGTGCCGGCAAAAAGAGCAAAAGGCAACACAAACACTAATAAACAAATCGCTATGCGTCGCATCATACTGACCCTCCTTTTATTTACATTACTAATAATATTTTTACAAACCCACACTATGAATAGAATCTACATTATTTGCGATTTCTTTGTCAAGCTTTTTTTTATGACGGAGCGCCTAATTATTTTAAGTGTTTTTTCAGCACCTCGTCCACAATACCATATTCTTTCGCTTCCGAAGCCGACATAAAATAATTGCGATCAGTATCCTGACCGATTTTATCAATCGGCTGATCTGTTAATTCCGACAATATTTCATTTATCTTTTCTTTGATCTTTATTATTTCTTTTGCGTGAATCTCGATATCGCTTGCCTGTCCTTCTACACCGCCTAATGGCTGATGGATCATAATCCGGGAATTCGTTAATGCAAATCGTTTACCTTTCGTCCCTGCCGCCAGCAGAACCGCCGCCATACTGGACGCCTGACCGATACAGATCGTGGCAACGTCAGGACTGATATACTGCATTGTATCATAGATAGCCAATCCGGCTGTCACCGTCCCGCCCGGACTATTTATATAAATAGAAATATCCTTTTCCGCATCTTCCGCCTGCAGAAACAACATTTGGGCAATAACCAGGCTGGCAACATGATCATCAATGGAATTACCGATAAATATAATCCGTTCTTTCAGCAGCCGGGAATAAATGTCATAGGCGCGATCCCCGCGCCCCGTCTGCTCAACAACCATAGGAATGTACATCTGATTTTCAATAGCTTTTTCACTCATTATAAATTCCTCTTTCGAAAATCGCTTGTGTGCAGTGTTTCTTTTTTAATTTTCACAAATTGTTTCAGAAAATCAAATATTTTCTGCTCGTGGAGATCATTTTCCAGGTGCGACCGGTTCTCAGCCTTTCGATAATACTGAACTACTGCATCTCTGTTTTGTTCGGGATATTGAGCAGCAGCTTCCTGAATTTTCTTATCAATATCCTCTTTACTGACTTCAATTTTTTCATTCCTGTTGATCGCTTCCTGGATCAGATACCAGCGTATTTCCCGTTCGGCAACCGGTCGGTACTGCTCGCGCACTTTCTGTTCGTCAATTTTCTTATTTCCGTTTTTCGACAGAATATCTTCTACAATATTATCAAGAAACCGTTTAATTCTTGAAGCCGGAATATCAAATTTTACATTGTTGATAAAATAATCCGTAATGGATCTCAAAAATTCTTTTTCGGAACGGTTGTCCCATTCAGTCTGGAGAGATTTTTCCACCTCTTCTTTCAGGGCTTTAAAACTGTCTGTCTTACCAAAATTCCTCTTAACAAAATCATCGGTCAATTCAGGCAATTCGTGAGATTCCACCCGCTTAACATTCACAATGTAGTTAATTTCTTCACCTTTTTTCGATTTTAACCGGATGTGGACATCGTCACCGGCTTCGGCTCCAATCAGTCCCTCGCTGCCCGGCTCGCCGAAAATTCCCTCACCGATCTTAAATATCCGGTCTTGAACTTTCCTGCCTATTAGAGGAATGCCGCTCTGATCAGTTTCCTGAAGATCACAGATGATAAAATGCCCTTTTTGAGCGCCATCTGTTACCTCCTTTACTTCGGCATGACGCTCGCGGATATCTTCAAGATACAGATCCACATCTTCTTTATCTAACACATACGTGGTCTTAGGTACTTTAAATCCTTTTTTATAATCCGGAAATGTAATCTCAGGATCAATTTCTATCGAAACTTCATAGAAGAAGCTCTCACCTTCTTTATAATCCACATCTTCGACTTTCAGATCAATAAAACTGTCAAATCCTTCATCTTTCAAAATATCCTTGTAAGTGGACTCGATAACGGTATTGGTAAATTCATACTTCAACTCAGGTTCCAGAATCCGCCTGGCAATTCCCATTGGGACTTTCCCCGGACGAAAACCATCGACTTTTAACCCTTTACGAAGTTTTTGAAGGGTGCTGTTATAATGCTCATCCACCTCATTCCATTCGAGATCGACTCTTACTTTTCGCTCTATGCTGCTGCTGTCACTAACCGAAACTTTCATTTATTTCCCTTATTTACTATACCTTATATAAACGTACCGCGGGCGAAAGTCCCTCAAAGGTCCCTCCGGGAGAACCCGCATCCCGACTGTCAAAACCTCGTACCAGAGGTGGGATTCGAACCCACAATCCCTCTTAAGGGAACTAGGTCCTAAGCCTAGCGTGTATGCCAATTTCACCACTCTGGCAAATAGCGCCGGCGGGCCGGTCTGCTCCCAAAGGGATCTCCGTTGAGACAATTCCGCCACCGCGGCTCAAAAAGCACCTTAATTTAAATATTTCAACCAATTTTCAAAGGATCGAAAGTATATCTGAAGTCACCCCGAAATTGAAAATCCCTTATAGCGCAATATTTTGTATTTTGAGATGATAAAACACATTGACAAGTGGAAAATTAATTTAGGAAAGTTAAGATGGAAAATGCCTTGTTTCATGAAGATTCCAATCAACCTCCCCTTTCCGAGGGAACTCCTGGTGGAGCAATCCCCTCCTTGGCACGGGAGAGAAAT
>JAGLWX010000151.1 GCA_023133185.1 Fidelibacterota bacterium | reverse complement strand
ATATCAAATATCAAATTGCAAATTGTAAATATCAAATTTTTTCAGAGATGCCTTCGGATTCCGCTTTTTACTAATTAGTTTAGAACATTAGACATTGAGATTCGTAGTTTCTTTGCCTGTCCTCCCTCTTTCCCCTTCCGGCAGCTGCCGGAGGACGGCTCCACATAGGAGTCTCTATGAGAAAGGGGAGCTTATATCACCTCGACATAATATTAGGTACAGCACTAAAATTTCCGGGTAACTTCAGTTAAAATTTGCATTGTAATTTGTGGAGATGATATTTAATTTAGCGGGAACTTGAAAAGCATAGGGAGTAGTGATGAGAATAGGAATACTAACGGGCGGCGGTGATGTACCGGGACTAAATCCGGCAATCCGCGCCATTACATTGCGGGCAATCAGAGAAGGACACCAGATCATTGGCTTCAGGAGAGGCTGGGCTGGTTTGACCGATATAATCCGGGATAAAGAAGCCGACAACAGTAATAATTTTCAGTTACTGGATGAGAATATTGTGAATAAAACCGGTCGAACCGGTGGCACTTTTTTACATTCCTCCCGGACTCGTCCGAGCCGTATCGCCAAAGACAGTGTGCCTGACCATTTGAAAGATAAATATAATGGTGATATGAACGATCTGACGCCGGAAGTTCTGGCAAACCTGGATTACCTTGGCGTCGATTACTTAATTCCAATAGGAGGCGACGATACACTGAGTTACGGCGCTCATCTCCATAACAAGGGATTCAAGGTTATTGCCATTCCTAAAACCATGGACGGCGATGTTCCCGGAACCGATTATACAATTGGTTTCAGTACTTGTGTCAGCCGGACTATTGAAATGAGCCATGCCTTGCGAACTTCTGCCGGTTCGCATGAGCGGTTTTTAGTTATTGAAGTTTTTGGGCGTTATGCCGGTTTTTCCGCACTGGTGCCTGCCATGGCGGGAGCGGCAGACCGTTGTGTTATTCCCGAATACAGGTTTAATATTGAGCATCTAACTGAACTAATGGTCGAAGATCGGCGGGACAATCCCAGTCGTTATTCTGTCGTTTTGGTTTCCGAAGGGGTTATGTTTGAAGGCGCCGATATGGTCTTCAAGGATGCTGAAACGGACGCCTACGGACATAAAAAATTGGGTGGCATCGGAGATATTGTTGGTAAACAGCTAAAGGAGCTATCCGCAAAATTCAATAATGGCAAAAAGATCAATGTCATCAACCAGAATCTGGGTTATCTGGTCCGCAGCGGCGCTCCCGATGCGATTGATTCCCTGGTGCCTATGGCTTTTGGCAATATCGCGCTTAATCTAATTTCAAAAGGTGTATCGGGAAGGCTTGTGAACCTCCAAAAGGGTAAATACGGAAGCGCTCCATTGGATGTTGTGACCAGTTATAAAAAAGTTGTTAATATTGACGCTTTTTACAATACTGATCGTTTGTGTCCTAAATATACCAATTTCGAAGATAAATCGTTTTTCATTACGACCAGCGACCAGGAATAGAGCGGTTTTTTAACCGGCTTTATCGTTTGTATTTACCGGCAAATTATTGTAATTTTCCTAACGGGTTTGTTGTTTGTCAAAAGACGCTTTTTATTGGGTAACGGTCTGACCGGGACATGTCTTACCTTGTGTAAAATTGCGGGTTATTTGTATATATTAATCAACTATATAATGGAGATTTATGATGGCTAAAGTTATGAAAACTATGGACGGAAATAATGCCGCAACACATGTTGCTTATGCGTTTAGTGAAGTCGCGGCTATTTATCCGATTACACCATCCTCAGTGATGGGAGAATTGGCGGACGCATGGGCTGCCCAAGGACGGAAAAATATTTTTGGGCAGAAAGTAGATGTGGTTGAATTACAGTCTGAAGGCGGCGCTTCCGGGACTGTTCACGGCGCTCTGTCCGGCGGCGCTATGACAACAACTTTTACCGCTTCCCAGGGATTGATGCTTATGCTTCCCAATATGCACAAAATTGCCGGTGAAATGCTGCCGGCTGTTTTTCATGTGTCAGCCCGCTCATTAGCATGTCAGTCACTTTCAATTTTTGGTGATCATTCCGACGTGATGTCAGCCAGAAACACCGGCTGGGCTTTAATGGCTGCAAGCTCTATCCAGGAGATTATGGATTTAGGAGTTGTATCTCATTTGGCAACTCTGAAAGCCGGTATTCCTTTTGTTAATTTCTTTGACGGTTTCCGTAATTCTCATGAAATTCAAAAAATTGAAGTAATCGATTACGACACGATGCGTGAAATGCTTGAGATGAAATATGTCGAAGATTTTCGGGCTCATGCGATGAATCCGGAAGCACCCCGCGTAAAAGTCGGCGCTCAGAATCCCGATGTGTATTTTCAGGGACGCGAGACAGTCAATAAATACTATGATGCCGCACCTGCCATTGTTCAGGAATACATGGACAAATTAGCTCGGAAAGTTGGCAGACAGTATCATCTGTTCGATTATTTCGGCGCTCCTGATGCGGAAAAAATTATTATTATAATGGGCAGCGGCGCTAATACTGCCGAAGAGACTATAAATTACCTGAATAAAAACGGCGAAAAGGTTGGCTTGATCAAAGTGCGTCTCTACAGACCTTTTGATGTTGAGAGTTTCATTAAAGCAATTCCCGCTTCCGTAAAGAAAATTGCCGTGCTTGATCGAACCAAAGAACCCGGTTCAATTGGCGAACCGCTTTATCTTGACACTGTCGTTGCTCTTAAAGATAAAGATATGAAAATTATCGGCGGTCGTTACGGTCTCTCTTCAAAGGAATTTACTCCGTCTATGATTAAGTCTGTTTATGATCATTTGGATGGCGCCTGCACTCACGGATTTACCGTAGGTATTATTGATGATGTAACCCACACTTCTCTAAAAGTTAAAGAGCAAATCGATTCAATTCCCGAAGGAACAATTTCCTGTAAATTCTGGGGGCTCGGTTCAGACGGAACTGTCGGCGCCAATAAAAATTCAATCAAGATTATCGGTGATAATACAGATATGTATGCGCAGGGTTATTTCCAGTACGATTCCAAGAAATCAGGCGGCACAACCCGCAGCCATTTAAGATTCGGTAAATCACCGATTCAATCCGGATATCTGGTCCTGAATGCTGATTTTATTGCTTGTCACAACCAGGCTTTCATCGGCAGATATGACATCTTAGAAGGAATTAAAGAAGGCGGTGTCTTTCTGCTGAACTCTATCTGGACGAAAGATGAGGTTTTCAAAAATCTTACCGAAGACATGCAGAAAACAATTATCGAAAAGAAAATCAGATTTTATAATATCAATGCTCTGGAAATTGCCCGGAAAGTTGGTCTGGGTGGTCGTATCAACTCTGTTATGATGTCCGCCTTTTTTATAATTTCCGGCGTTCTGGAAAAAGATAAAGCGATCAAACTGATTAAAAACGCTATCGAAAAAACCTATGGCGCTAAAGGTAAAGAAATCGTCGAAATGAACTGGAAAGCCGTTGATGCTACCGATGAAGCGCTAACTGAGATTGGGGTTCCGGCGAAAGTTGGCGCGAAACATGCTCCGATGAAGCAGCTCGTTCCTGAAGATGCAACCGGTTTTGTCAAAAATATTATTGAAAAAATTATGCGTGAGAAAGGCGATGAAATTCCGGTTTCCCATATGCCTTACGACGGTTTTGTACCTTCCGGTACTATGAAACTGGAAAAACGCGGCGTCGCTCCTTTTGTCCCGCATTGGATTAGAGAAAACTGTATTCAATGTAATCAGTGTGCTTTCGTATGTCCGCATGCAGCCATAAGAGCAAAACTGATCGATCCGAAAGACCTGAAAAATGCTCCCGAAGGTTTTGAGACTCTTGAAGCAATTGGTAAAGATAAAGGCATGCGTTATAAACTTCAGGTTTACGTGGAAGATTGTAACGGATGTATGAATTGCGTCAATGAATGTCCGAAAGATGCGCTGGTTGCCAAACCGATTCAGGAAGAAAGAAA
>JAGLWX010000150.1 GCA_023133185.1 Fidelibacterota bacterium | reverse complement strand
CTCGTAAGTTTCTTTTCGCTTGACCATGAGCTCCCAGACCGCCTGAATGCATTCATCGACATTGGCAAATTGATGTACATATACGGGCTTATCGATGACAATATCTACATTGCCGGGAACAACATTAAACGATTTCTTGGGAATACAATATCTTGCTCCCATAATCGTGACTGGAATTAATGGTAAATTCTCAGCGTCCGCCAACCGGAAAGCGCCTTTTTTATAGGGTCTAATTTGTCCGTCATGACTTCTGGTACCTTCCGGGCTAACGATGACAAAAATTCGTTTTCGGATCAGTTTCTTTGAAACTTTATTAATGGATTTTATTGCTTTTTTACGGTTTTGGCGATCAATGGGAATATGATTACACAAAGCAAGGCACCATCCGAAAATCGGGACTTTAAATAATTCCCGTTTAGCCATAAATCTTACCGGCGCCTGAAGTCCCGCAACGGCTATTGGTATATCAAGGGCGCTTTCATGATTAATAATAATAACTCCCGGTCCTTTTTCCGGTAAATGCTCTTTCCCGCTTACATTTAGTTTTACCCCTAATAATATCAGAACTATTCGCGACCAGACAATGAATAACCAAGAATGCAGCGGCGGATAAAACAGATTTATAGCCGCCATCAGGACCGTAACCAATAGAGCAATGCTAATACTTAATATATTTCTGATCATCTTATGTATAGCCTTAAATTAATTGATTTCTGACTCTATCCGGTACTGAATAAGCATTCAATAAATCGCTTACTTCTTTTGAAGTTAATGATTTAATATCTCCAACAGCCCGGGCAATTGATAGCACTTTAAACACGTGTTCTGTCCGTTCTAATTTATAATAGGCATCTCGTAAATCTGAACCAAGAGTAACAACACCGTGTCGTTCCAATAACAGAGCATCCCATTTTGAAGCGAATTCTGCGACAATCTCCGCAAACTCTTGAGTGGAAGGAGTTTTATAGGGCACTAAGGGAATTTTACCTAAGGTCACAACAACTTCCGGCATGATTAGTTCTTCCATACCTTTTCCGATCATGGCAAATGCCGTCGCATACGGCGAATGTACGTGTACAATTGAATTAATGTCGGAACGACGTTTATAAATTTCAAGGTGCATCCGGTATTCGGAAGATGGTTTTTTCTCTCCTTCAATTCTATCACCGCTGATTTTAATTAAATCGTCAGGATCCAGTTCTCCTTTTGATACATTTGTTGGTGTAATCAAAAACGCTTCTTTGCCTATTCTACAGCTGATATTCCCATCATTTGCGGCAACAAAACCCTGTTGATGGACTTTTTCCCCGATATTACAGATTTCTATTCGTTTTTGCAGTTCGGTCATCATGGCTGTGTTTTGATTATATTGAATCCGGTATAAGGTTGTAAAATTTCCGGAATTATAATAGTGCCCTCATCTGTTTGATAGGTTTCCAAAAAGGCAATCATCAGACGGGGCGTTGCCACTCCGGAACCATTAAGCGTATGAACATAGGATACTTTTTTATCGGCTGTCCGGCGATATCGTATATTTGCCCGGCGCGCCTGAAAATCTGTAAAATTGCTTACACTTGAAACTTCGAAATATTTATCAGAGCCCGGCGCCCAAACCTCAATATCGTAACATTTCGCAGCAGCAAAACTAAGGTCACCCGAACATAAGGAAACTACGCGGTAATGAAGATTTAACGCCTGGAGTATTTCTTCGGCGTCCTTTAATAACACTTCATGCGCTTCATAAGAAGTTTCCGGTGCGGTAAACCTGACCATCTCCACTTTATTAAACTGGTGAACGCGGGACAAGCCACGCGTATCTTTCCCGTATGATCCAGCCTCACGCCGAAAACAGGCGGAGTAGGCTGTATATTTTATTGGTAATTGACTCTCAGTAAGAATCTCATCACGGTGGATATTTGTCACCGGAACTTCGGCGGTTGGGATCAAAAACAGATCGTCAGTGTTATCTAAGTACATATCATCTTCAAGTTTGGGAAGCTGTCCTGTTCCGAAAGTCGATTTACGATTTGCCAGAAACGGCGG